>JBFMFA010000717.1:0-2546 GCA_040753195.1 Gemmatimonadota bacterium
CCTGGAACTGAGCCGAGACGACATCGTCTTGGTGGCGCGGCGCGATCCTGATGCTACGTACCGCGGCCTCTACGTGGTGGCCGGCGTGAGCCGCAACGAGAGCGACAGCGCACAGCGAGAGTTGTTGGGCACAATGTTCATTGTTACGCCGTTTGTGCTAGCACTGTCGGTCATCGCGGCTCTGCTGATCAGTCGCCGTGCCGTCGCTCCGATCGATCAGTTGGTAAACGAGGTCCAGGCGATCACCGACGGACGCAGCCTGCACAAGCGCCTCGCGGTTAGTGGCGCAGACCAGGAGGTCGAACGGCTCGCGGGCACGTTGAATGAAATGCTCGGGCGTCTGGAGACGTCATTCGGCGGCCTTCGTCGCTTTACCGCTGATGCCAGTCACGAACTGAAAACGCCGCTCGCTGTGCTCCGCGCCGATGTAGAACGCGCCATGACGGCGCCGAGCGGATCCACGGAGCAGCTCGTGGCGCTTGAGGAGGCGCTCCAGGAAACGGCGCGCATGGCGGACCTCGTCGACTCGCTCCTGACTCTGGCGCGGGCTGACGAAGGGCGCTTCGATCTGCACCGCGAAGTCGTCGACATGCACGCGCTTGCGCACGAGGTCTTCGAGACCGCGGTCATTCTCGGTGAAAGCTCCGGCCTCAACGTGAGCATGTCGCAGGACGATCAGGCCACGGTCCTCGGCGACTATATCAGGCTGCGGCAGCTGTTCTTGAACCTGATCACAAACGCCATCAAGTACACGTCCAAGGGAGGGGAAGTGGAGTTGGCACTGGCGCGCAGAGATGGGCAGGTGATTTTCACCGTGCGCGATACAGGGATCGGCATCTCGGCGGCGGATCTCCCGTTCATTTTTGATCGTTTCTGGCGCTCAGATCGCGCCCGGTCGCGCGCCGCGGAGCGCGGTGGCTTCGGGTTGGGTCTGGCGATCTGTCAGTGGATCGCGCAGGCGCATGGCGGAACGCTCACGGCCCAGTCGCGTTTGCATCGCGGGAGCACATTCACGGTTGCGCTGCCGGCAGCTGCGCCAATGGACGAGGCTGCAACTCCCAGCGACGCCGCAAAAGCGGCGCTTAATGAAGGGGCGGCACCGTCCCGCGAGAGCCCGGAGAGCGCTCCCGTTTCTCGTTAGGCGTGGCAAGTACTGCAGTGACAATCGGTTTGCGCACCGATCTGATATTCTGCATGAAGATGCATCAAAACCAGCGCTCTAGCCGGCTAAGCCTTTCGTAATTTCGACTTCATCGTTTTGTAATCTCTACGCCATAGCCGTGTCATTACCGGGGCGTAGAATCGTGTCGCACAGCCGGAGTTTGTGTGAGTCTCACCCACCTTCCGTTTTCCTACCTACGGTAGAGGGCGCATGTTTAATAACCTGCTTGAGTCGAAGCCGAAAAAGCCAAAGAGCAGAGGGCTTGTACTTGGCAGCATGGTTCTTCACGTCGTCATGATCGGGCTGGCCGTCGTTGCGACGGCTTCCGCCCGCCAGGCACTCGAGAAGCCGAAGCAAGAGAAGATCGACTTCGTTGAAGTGAAGAAGAACGAACCGGAACCGCCCAAGAACGAGCCGCCTCCGCAGGTCGCCGCTCCGCCACCGCCAAAGGGCTTCCAAGTTCTCAGCGCACCGGTCGAAATCCCGGATGTGCTCCCTGATATCGACCTCTCCAAGAAGGTGACCGACGAAGCCGATTTCACTGGAAAGGGGCAGCAGGGTGGCGTCGCCAAGGGGGTCGAAAAGCCCGTTGTTCAGCAGGATCAGCCATACTTCGAGTTCCAGGTCGAAAAGCCGGTTGTTCAGGCCCCTGGTTCACCGACGCCGCGCTACCCGGACATCCTGCGTCAGGCCGGCGTTGAGGGAGAAGTGCTCGCTCAGTTTGTCGTCGACACAACGGGCCGCGCTGAAGCTGGCTCGTACAAAGTTCTGAAGTCGTCTCACGACCTGTTTGCACAAGCGGTCCGCTCGGCGCTCCCGGGTATGCGGTTCATCCCGGCTGAGGTCGGTGGGCGCAAAGTGAAGCAGCTCGTGCAGCAGCCGTTCGCGTTCGCAATCGCCAGATAGCCCAACGAAGCCCTTCACCTCCAACCCCAATCAGCAATGTCAATTAGCCTCGCCGAAATTTGGGAGCACACCCCGATATTCGGGAAATCTCTCTGGTTCATCCTCGTTTTCATGTCTATCTGGTCACTCGCTGTCGCCATCCAGAAGGCGTGGGCGCTCCGCAAGGCGCAGAAGGAAACGATCAAGTTCGCACCAGAATTCTCGCGCTTCCTGGAAGAAGACAACCTCGCCGAAGCCATCAACCTCGCTGCGCGCTACAAGAAGTCTCACGTGTCGCGCGTGTTAGGCGGTGCGTTGAAGGAAGTGCAGCCGCTCATTGCTGATGGTTCGATCACGGTATCCGACATCAACACGGCTGAGCGCGCGGTTGAACGTGAAATGCTGATGGAGTTGGTTACGCTGAAACGCGGTAACGCGGTCCTCGCGACCGTCGGCGCCACGGCGCCCTTCGTCGGACTGCTCGGTACGGTGTTCGGCA
>JBFMFA010000718.1:0-2542 GCA_040753195.1 Gemmatimonadota bacterium
CCGACGGCATCTTTTTGTCGAATGAAGAGGTGTGCCAGCGCGGCGACGAGATGTTCCGCGTACCCCAATTTCGTTAGGCGTTCCGGCGCCCCCTTCCAGTCCATCGACCTGCTCACGTCGAAGACGATCGCGGAGCGAAGGTTCGTCTCTTCCTCGAACTGCTTGATCATCCACTTGTTCGCGCGCGCCGCGATCTTCCAGTCGAGATAGCGCAAATCGTCGCCCGGCATGTATGGCCGGTGCTCTGCGAACTCGACGCTGAAACCTTTTCTGGGGGATCGGTGTAGCCCGGTCAGAAACCCCTCGACGACCCAGCGCGCGACGATCTCGATGCGCCCCAGGGCGGCGAGTTCAGCGGGATCGAGCAGGTCCGCGCGCGCGGGACCAGACGGGGCATTTGGCGGGGCTGTCAGACTGGAATCCGGCATTGGAGCGCGGAAGGTAGATGGCGTGAGGAACGGGTGCAAAGGTGCAACATCAGGGCGTGACGCCTTGCGGAGATATTCAGTCGTGCCATAGTGTTGGACGCCAGATCATGGGGCCTGTGACCGGGGACATCATATGATGATTGCGCGTAAGCTCCTTCCTGTACTTGCTCTCGCGTTGCCGGCCGTCGTTGAGTCGCAAGCACCGGGCTACGTAGGTGCTGAGGCACCGATGGTGCGCGTTTGGATTCCTGGCAGCTGGCATTTTCGTTACGGCGCCGCCGTCCCGGTCGAATTTGAGGTCAGCGAGGCCGCGCATGTGGCCGTTTTCCGCATCGACGGGCGCGGACATCTCATGGTCCTTTGGCCGCAGCGCAATGCGCTGGAAACCGCCGTCAAAGCTGGACGTGAGTACCGCATCACGAGTCCGTACTTCGGACAGGCTGCCTTCGCGGCCGACTATGAATTTGGCCAGGGCATGGTCATCGCCATGGCGTCGTCCGACCCGATCGACCTGAGCAGCCTCAAGCGGTATCGAAACACCGAGTCGTACCATCAACTAGCGAGCTACCAACGGCCGTACGTCGGCGGCGTCGGCAACATCGTCGACCGAATCGCCCAGGAAGTGCTGTACGCTCCGGATTCACCGTACGACTACGACGTCGCCTTCTACACGTCGGCTGGCGGTAGTCGCTACGGATATGCCTGCGACACGTACTACAACGGATATCGTCGTCCGCGCTATTCGACCTACCTGATTTCGTCCGCGTTAGGCTCGTGGGACGACTGCTTTACGACCAGTCTTTACGGCTACTACGCGAATTGCGTCGTGTGGGCTGCGTTCTACGGCGTATACGACTTCCCGTTCTGCCGCCTGTCGAATCCGTTCTGGCCAGGCGTAAACACGCCCGGTCCGGTCGCGCCTCCGCAACCGCAGCAGCCGCAGATCACCATGATCGATACGATCATCGCGCGACCGGTCGCAACTACGGGGACGCCGAGCGGAACCACGCACATCGTGCACATGACGCCGCCAGTGGCGGAGTCGCCTAACGTGACCGTCACGCGGTGGCTGGACGACGATACGGAGCCCGTGTCGCTGCCTTCACGCTTCCGCAAAGACGGGTCCGCATCGTCCACCACGGGCACCGGCATCTCCACGCGGGACGAAGGCTTCCCGCGTCGTCCGAACAGCGGCCTGCGCGTCGGCGATCGCCCGGAGCGGACGCCGACGACAACGACCTACATGGAACCGATGCGCGAGCCACCGCGACCGCTGGCCTGGCGCGACCATAACCGCGATCGCGAGCGCGATAACGGCAGCAGCTACTCCGCCCCACAGCGATGGGAGCGGCCCACGTCGACTGAGACGCCGCGCACTCCGAGCGTCGACCGCGGGCATACGTCCACAGGCACGAGCTCGCCCACGCCGGCCGTCATGACACCACGGACCGACGCGACGGTCACGAAATCAGATGGTGGCAGCAAAGCGTCGGATGCCAAAGGAAGCTCCGACAAGGGTTCGACCGAACGAAAACCCTAGCGACGAAACTGCGCAGCGTCTGCAGATGCGCCGGCTCTGATTCGGGGGCCGGCGTTTTTTTTGCTCGCAATGTCCCTCGGCCTTCGACCTTTGTCCTGTCGTCGTGAGTTAGTTTTCCCCGCCGCATGGATCTCAAGCACATCCGCAACTTCTGCATCGTGGCGCACATCGACCACGGCAAGTCGACGTTGGCCGACCGACTCATCGAGGCGACGCGCACCATCGAAAAGCGCGCCATGAAAGAACAGGTCCTCGATACCCTGGACCTGGAGCGCGAGCGAGGCATCACGATCAAGCTCAACGCCGTGCGGATGAGCTACATCGCCCCGAGTGGGGAGACGTACGAGTTCAACCTGATCGATACGCCCGGTCACGTCGACTTCACCTATGAGGTGTCGCGGTCCCTCGCCGCATGCGAGGGGGCGATTCTGGTCGTGGATGCATCCCAGGGCATTCAGGCGCAGACGTTGTCGAATCTCTTCCTGGCCCTGGATGCCGGGCTCGAGATCATCCCGGTGCTGAACAAGATCGACCTTCCGGGTGCGGAGCCTGATCGCCGGCGTCAGGAGTTGCA
>JBFMFA010000719.1:0-2541 GCA_040753195.1 Gemmatimonadota bacterium
GACGGTGTTCCGTTCACCGGGAATGTCGGTGATGCTGAAGAACTTTTCCGTCTTGGGATCGAAGCCAACCAGCCTGTTAGGCTGCACGCCGGTTTCGGCAACCCAAATGCGATCCTGATCATCCGATGTCATCCCGTAAGGCAGCGACTTCTCGCCACCAGGAAGCAACCACTCGGTGACCTTCTTCGTTGCTGGATCGAGCTTGCCGAGATAGCCGCGAGAGTAGTCCGCGTAGAAAATCTTGTCGTCTGATGTGATCGCGATGCGACGGTTGCGCGTGCCCTCGTGCGCCAACCGATACGTGGTGAGTTCAAACGTCTTGGGATCGACGCTCGCGATCATGTTCGTCGCGAAGAGGTTCACCCAGGGCGTGCCTTTGGAGTCGAGCACGATACCGTACGGATTCGTGCTGCGGCGTCCCTCGGGAAGCGGAGGCTTCACGAGTCGGAACTTGCCGGTCTTCACGTCGAGGTGACCGATCGCGTTGGATTGCTGCGCGGTAAACCAAATATTCCCTTGCTTGTCGAAGATCATCGTGTGCGGATCGCGCACCGTGCTGTCCGGCACCGGGAAGCGCGTAATCCCACCTGTTTTTGGATCGAGCTTGCCGATCGTGCCGTTGCGATTTCCGGCATACCAAACGAACCCCTGCGCGTCGACAATGCAGTTGTGCGGATTGGTACCCGGATCGAGTTCATACTTTTTGAACTCGCCAGTGCTCGGGTTGAGTCGCGCGATGTAGTTCCCGGTCGGCGCTGTGCCGGCCTGCCCGACAAAGAAGATGGATCCGTCGGGTGCCACTGCCGGATCACGTGGGCGGCCCTGTCGGCCCCACGGAACTTCGAATTCCTGCAGCGGGATCGGCGCGCCTTGGCCAAAGGCCGTGGAGGCGGCGATGGCAGCAAACGAAAGGGCGCGGAGGACTGAACGCATAGCTAACTCCGTGAGATTCCTGTGGTTCGATGAAGGTGCGCCACGTTATACGCGCATCAAGGGGTGCGCGTTCAGCGCCACACGTTGGCGATCCGTGCTGTCACGATGTAGTCCAGCCTCGGATAAGCTCGCCGCAAGTAGCCGTTCCCCTGCCGCGTGATGGAGTCCTGGGACGGGCCCGGGAAGGTCTGGCCGCCTCGCGTCCCGCTGTATTCCCAGTTCAACGAATCGAGGACTTCTCGCCCGAAGACCACCTCGCCAATGGGTGGAAATCCGAAGCCATTCAACGTGTCCAGTCGCGGCGTATTGTGAACAGTGTTGAAGTAAAGCTGCACCGAGCGCGTATTCGGTCCGCTTCGCGCGAATGCGAGAGTGCCTCGCGCGTTTTGGGCACGCACGGAATCATCTGGGATACTTTTTCCACGCCAGGCGGCGCTCACGCTCGTGTCGCCGTGAATGCCGAACTGCGCGACGAAGTTACGGATCGTGCGGTGGAAGGCGACCGAGTCGAAGTATTGGTTCCGGACGAGTGAATAAAATCGGTCTGCGCCGTTAGGCGACCAGGCCCGTCTGACGCGGACGAGCATACGCCCCTTCGTGGTGCGCATGTCGACGTCGAAGGAGTCAGGCGCAGTAAGTGCGAACTTCGGGTGCGCCGGGTTTGTTAACGGCGCGGGCTTTGCGCAGCCGAGTGCGAGGCAGACCGCAATTACCCTGAGGAGCATCTATATCCGTAGTAGAGAGGCGTTGATATAACCGGGCGATATGTGCCGTCCTGCCCTGCTGTTGTCAGTCTCCAAGACATTGAAGGGAGTGCAACCAAACGGTAGCCTTACCGCTTCCCAGCTGAATCCTGGTCCTCTGCATCGCGTGATCCGCTTCCGGTCGCACGTTCTAGCGCTTGCCCTTTCTCTACCAGCGGCAGGGACTTCTTCGCACGCGCAGGAATTTACGACGCAGACGCTGCTCGTCGCCCCGTTCGAGTCTGCGAATCCGAGGCTGTCGAGGGCTGTCGAACGCCGCGCGCGCTCAAGGCTCGCGCGTTCGGTGAACCGCCGCGAGGTGCGAGTGGTCGGCAGCGATACGATTGAGAATTCGCTGCGCCGCGCCGGGTACGGCGACGATGTGAAGGTGGGTGTTGGCGAGACGCGCGTATTGTCGCGCATGCTGCGCGCGGACGAAGTCGTGGTAGGGCAGGTCGTTGGAAAAGGAAACCTCGTCGAGGTGAACGCGCAGATCATGTTGCCGCGCGATTGGCGGATGCGGCAACCCTTGCCTTTGATCCGTGCCGCGACTCCCGCTGCTGCCGCCGACACCTTGTCGCAATACGTCATGCGCGCGCGCGCACAGATGTTAGGCTTGCGCCGCTGCGAGAATGCGATGCGCGTCGATGATCACGCGCGCGCAATCCGAGGCGCCGAAGAAGGGGTGCTGACGTACAGCGCAAGCACACTCGCGCGCACGTGCCTCGCCGTAGCGTTACGCCTGAATGGCATGGCAGCGGATTCTGTCATCCGAGTGGCGGAGGCGGTCTTGGCGCGCGACTCGTTGAGCATCGTGGCGGCCGTGGTGCGTGCGCGCAGCTTGTCCGAATCCGGTGATGCGGTC
>JBFMFA010000720.1:0-2528 GCA_040753195.1 Gemmatimonadota bacterium
CTGCGACGTTCACTTCCCCCACCGGAGCGCGTTCGACCACGCTATCAAAAGACTTCGCCACGTCCTCGACGATACGGCTGGTCGACAAGTTTGTAACGACAACGCCCGGCTGACGGGCCAGCACCACATGTGCCGCCACCGCCAGGGTGTAATCCTCACCGATCGCCCGGCCGCCGCCGGCGACCAGCGCCAGCCGATCGACGTCCGGATCGGTCGCCAAACCGATGACGGCCCCGCTATCCCGTACCAGTTGTTCCAGCTCAGTCAGGTTTTCGGCGACAGGTTCGGGAGGTCTGTGAAAACGTCCATCCGGCGTCGCGTTTATCGCGTGTACTTCGCAACCCAGGCGCTCCAGCAGGTCCGGCATTACGAGCGATCCCGCGCCGTGACACGTGTCCAACGCAACCCGAAAACGCCGCGCCCGGATCGTGTCCGCATCGATCACCTTGAGCGCCAGAATCGCGTCGATGTGTCGCTGAATCGCGCCGCTATCCGGCTCCGTGAAGCCAAGGTTTTCCCACGTCGCGCCGCGCGCCTGTGAACGCACAAGCTCGCGCAGGGATGCACCTTCATTCGCGTCGAGAAAGAGACCTGAAGCTCCGATGAACTTCAGTGCGTTCCATTCAATCGGGTTGTGACTCGCCGTGACCCCGATTCCCCCAGCCGCATGAAAATGCTCCACCGCGAGTTGGATCGTTGGCGTCGGCGAAATGCCGACATCGATCACGTGCGCACCCGCCGCTTCGAGTGAGGCGGCGACGATGCGATGAAAAATCGGCCCTGACACGCGCGTATCACGACCAAGCACGATCACGCGCGACTTGGATCGCGCAAGCGACCAGACCCCAAACGCGAGTGCATAACGTGCGACGACCTCGGGAGTCAGCGCTTCGCCAACTCGTCCGCGAACGCCGGATACACTTTCCATCAAACCGGGTGTGTTCATTGGTAACGTCTAATGGCGCGTGGAAGCTAGTCGGCGCAACACCGTAAGCAACTGTACGACAACGTGATAGTGATCACGTCGTGACCCGCCGCGTTCCGTTAGGCGCCGCTACCGCGGCTCGGCGATCGTCTCGGCCAAGTGCCCTTCGGCGACGAGCGATAGAAATGCGTCGGCGACGGTGGGGTCGAGCTGGCTGCCGGCGCAGCGCTTGATCTCAGCGAGCGTGACATCCAGCGCCATGCCGGGGCGGTATGGACGTGCGCTCGTCATGGCGTCGAACGTGTCGGCGACGGCGGCGATGCGCGCCTCGATTGGGATGCTCTCGCCAGCCAAACCATCGGGGATACCACGGCCGTCGTCACGCTCGTGGTGCGACCTAACGACGTTCAGCGCGCGCGGGATGTCCTTGAGCAAGGGCTGCAGGATGCGCCACCCGACGACCGGATGAGTCATAACGTGAGCGTATTCCTCGTCGGTCAGCGGGGCCGCCTTGTTCAGAACTTCTTCCCGGACGCCGATCTTGCCGATGTCGTGGACGCGTCCACCCAGCTCGATCTCCATGATGACGTCGTTCGTTAGGCCCAGGCGCTGCGCGATTGCCACGCAGTACTTTGCCACGCGCACGGAGTGCCCGTGCGTGTATTGATCTTTTACTTCGAGCGCGTCAGCCAAGGACTGAATACTAGCGAGGAAGAGCTGCTCAAGGCGACTGGCCTGTTGCGCGACGCGTTCTTCGAGTCGTTCCTGATAGTCGCGGTTCTCCATCAGTAGCCGTCGGCGCTCCAACGCCTGCCTAACGCGCGCCCGGATCTCCTCGAGATGGAACGGCTTCGTGATGTAGTCCATCGCCCCCAGACTGAGGCAATGGACGGCCGTGCTCACATCGGTCACGGCCGTGATCATGATGACCGCCGTGTCCGGATATGTCGCTCGGACCTGGCGCAAAAGCTCCATGCCATCCAACTCGGGCATGTACAGGTCGCTGAGCACCAGCGTTGCAGGGCGTTTCTGCAGCGCGTTGAGGGCCTCGCGTCCGTTGGTCGCCTCGTCAACCTCGAAGCCGTCGCTGGACATCAAACGGCTCAATACGCGACGCAGCTGCGGCTCATCGTCGACGATGAGGACGTAGCCCGCGCTGCCGCGGGGAGGCGCCTCTTTCACGCGCCGGTTCATCGGCTCAGCGAGCGTCATGCCCGGAGGCCTTGGGCCAGCTAAGTTTGAGCAACGACCTTCCACTCCCGAGCGGCTGCATGACGCGTGTATACGATGAGGATTTAACCGCAGCATTCGCCACCCGCGCTGTACATGCGGGGCAGCGACCCGACCCCTCAACCGGTGCCATCATGACGCCGGTCTACCTAACCTCGACGTACGCTCAGGACGGTCTCGGACAAAACAAGGGTTACGAGTATGCCCGCGGCAAGAATCCGACGCGAGAAGCGCTGGAACGCAACGTCGCGGCCCTCGAAGGCGGCACCCACGGATTCGCTTTTTCCAGCGGAATGGGCTGCCTCGACTCGATCATGAAGCTCTTTAAGGCCGGCGATCACTTCGTTTGCGCCGAGAACATGTACGGCGGCAC
>JBFMFA010000721.1:0-2527 GCA_040753195.1 Gemmatimonadota bacterium
GCATATCGCGCATCGCCTGACGTAAAACGTATTTCGTGGTCCAGCCGCGCAACTTGAGCCGTTGCGGCAGCGACGACGCAAACTCGACGAGCGGATGATCGAGGAATGGAACGCGCGATTCGATCGACGCCGCCATGCTCATCTGATCCTGCTTCATGAGCAGCTCTTGCAAATACGTCTTTGTATCTGCGTACAAGAGTTGATCCAACAGTGATGGCGCGTCGGTGCGTGCGAGCGCAGCATGCGCGGCGTGATAGGGATCCGTGCCGCGCAGTTGCTCGGCGATCTGCGGGGCGAGCAAACTTTGCTGCCGCCGGCGCCCGAACACCGCGAAGTTGTCGAAATAAAGCGTATCGAGATCCGCCGGGAGATACAGGAACGTGCGCGTTAGTCGCCGACGCAGGCCGCCACCCGCAGGCAAGGTATCGATGCCATGCCTAACGGCGGCCCGCATCGCCCGCGGCAGCGCCGCTTCGTACGGCTTGCCCAAGCGTTGATTGAAGAGGGTGACGCGATACCTGTTGTAGCCGGCCAGCGTTTCGTCGCTCCCCTCTCCGGTGAGTACGACCTTCACACGCTCGGCGGCCAGGCGCGACACGAAATACAGCGCGATGCTCGATGGATGCGCAATCGGCTCGTCTTCGTGCCAAACGAGGCGCGGCAGCGCCTGGAAGAATTCATCCGGCGTGACGGTCACTTCGTGGTGATCCGTCTTGTAACGCTCGGCGACGAGTCGTGCGTAGTGCAGCTCATTCGCTTCGCGCTCGGCAAAGGCAACAGAGAACGTTTTGATCGGCTCGTCCACCAGCTGGCTCATGGTCGCGGTGATCGCTGCCGAATCGATGCCGCCGGAGAGGAACATGCCTAACGGAACATCGGCCATGAGCCGCATCCGCACCGCTTCGCGGAAGCGATCGCGATACTCGTCCACCAACGACTGCTCGCCGTTGCCGTTGAGGTGCACGGTCCCGTAGTGCAGATCCCAGTATTCGCGGATCGTGATCTCGCCGCCGCGCCAGGTCAGTGTGTGCCCGGCCGGCAGGCGGCGAATGCCGCTGAACAGCGTCTCCTCACCCGATGGGGCGTAGTTCGCCAGTGCATCGGAGACCGCATTCACGTTGAGCGCCGCATTGATCTCGCCGGATGCCAGAAGCGCTTTGATTTCGGATCCGAAGATGAGCGTACCGTCGTCGAGGTGCGCGTAGTACAGGGGCTTGACGCCAAAACGGTCGCGCGCAAGAAACAGCTCGCGCTCGCGGCGATCCCAAATCGCGAATGCAAACATGCCGCGCAATTGCGCGGGCATCGCTTTGCCATGGCGTTCGTACAACCGCAGGATCGTCTCGGTATCACAGTGCGTGTGGTACCTAACGCCGCTTTTGATCAGCTCCGGCATGAGCTGTGGGTGATTGTAAATCTCGCCGTTGAAGATCAGCTGCAGCCGGTTGTCGTCGCTGGCCATGGGCTGCGCGCCGTGCTCGACGTCGACGATCGCCAGACGACGATGCCCCAGTCCGAGACCCGCCTCAACGAAGATGCCGGAGCCGTCCGGTCCTCGATGCGCGATCGAATGGCTCATGCGGTCGATGACCTCGCTGCGCACGCTGCGCGAGGAGCGCGGCCCGGTGACGATCCCGCAAATGCCGCACATGCCTAGCGAGCCTCCGTCAACGCAGCCTGTTCCGCCGCGTGCTGCGCGGCGGCAACGGCCGTGGAACGCGAAATCGTCGTGGTCAGCGCGGTGATGCCAGGCGCGCAGGCCGCCACGTAGCGGCAGCGTCGCGCCGCCGCGCGCGCGCCATACGCTGGCGACACCCACGAGTCGTCCAGCTCTATCGTTCCACGAACGTCCGGCTGACTCTTGAACGAAAGGCGACAGACCGCCTCGCCCCCTCGCGAGAGGAACAGCTCAGCGCCGGACTGCCTAACGTCCACACCGGGCGCGCACTGGAACGTAAGCGTTGCCGTGTGTGGGCCCGCACTCGAGAACTCGTCGTGAATCACGAACAGTTGCTCGGCGTCCGGCTCGAAACGAATGGAGCGGCGATAGCGCACCGGGGGCGATAAATGTTCAAAGCCGTTGTGTGAGCCTTCAAAGTAAGCGCCGCGCCCATCGGCATCCGTCCGCCATGTCTGCACCGCCGTCGCCGCGATGCGACGCCAATGGAAAGGCCCGTCCGGCTCACTCGAACCGAGACCATCGATGATCGCCGTGTTGTGGACGAGCGAGCTGCGGTATGCGTCGCGCTCGTGGGGGCTCGCGGTGTACGTGTACGTCCCTGGGTCCACAAACACCGGCCGTCCGTTCAATGCCAGTTCGAAGGAGAGTGCGTCGGCATGAGCATGGCCACAATTCGCGCTGCCATGTGGCCCGCAATCGATTACCACGTGGCTGGAGTTGCGCTCCCAACCGTCGCGCATGACGTAATAGCCGCCATGTTCAAACGCGCGCGACGCGTAATGCGGTGCGACTTTCTCGAGGGCGTTGAACTGCGCGACGCCCTGTGGGCCACAAAGAAAGACGACC
>JBFMFA010000722.1:0-2527 GCA_040753195.1 Gemmatimonadota bacterium
CGATGCAGATGATCACGGCGCAGATGCCGTCAGAGCTCAAACGCGCCCGCGCCAACTACGTAATCGACAACACGTCCACGCTGCAGGCGCTCACTGAGCACGTCGACCGGATTTGGGCGGCGCTGCAGCGCGATGCGAAGACGATGGACGCAACCGTCGCTTGACACCGTCTTTTGGCGGGATCTAGACTTGCGGCGGAACCATAGGTCAAAAGGTCAAGGGTCAAAGGTCAAAGAGGGTGACTGAGAACTTGCTCGCTTTGACCTTCGACCTTTGACCTTTGACCTTTCCTGTCGTGGCCAATATCCCAGCGGACCTGCGCTACACCAAAGACCATGAATACGTGAAGGCGACGAATGACCCTAACGTCGTGATCGTTGGGATCACGGACTTCGCGCAAGGCGAACTCGGTGATGTGGTATTCGTCGACCTTCCCAAGGTCGGCCGCAAGCTCGGCGAACACGATGTGTTCGGAACCATCGAAGCCGTGAAGGCCGTCTCCGAGCTGTATTCACCGCTCGCTGGTGAAGTTGTCGAAGTGAACGCAGCGATCGACGGCGAACCGTCGCTGGTGAATAGCGATCCGTATGGAAAGGGGTGGATGATCAAACTTCGCACGGCGGGATCATCCAACAGTCTGCTCAACGCCGATGAGTACAAGAAGATCATCGGACAGTAGCGGTCAGCTGATGCGTAAGTAATGCGAGGCTGCTCAGAACATGAGGAGAGAGCCGTCAGTGTGCAGCTGACTGCTCCAGCTGACAGCAGATCTCACAGCTAGAGCAGACAGCTACCAACTGATTGCTCTCTCCTATTGGCTCTGAGGTCCCCGCACTACGCCGGGATCGCTGATCACTGCCCGGTTAGGCGTACTCCTCGACCGGCGGACACGCGCACACGAGATTGCGGTCGCCGTAGGCGTTGTCCACGCGCGACACAGCCGGCCAGAACTTCCGCTCACGCGTCCACGGTGCAGGGAAAGCCGCTCGCTCTCGCGTGTACGCGTGATTCCACGCGTCGCTCACCACCGTTTCCGCTGTATGCGGCGCGTTTTTGAGCGGGTTGTCCTCGCGATGGAGAATCCCTGCTTCAACATCGGAGATCTCGCCACGAATCGAGATCAACGCGTCGCAGAAGCGGTCCAACTCTGCTTTTGATTCACTCTCCGTCGGCTCGATCATGAGCGTCCCGGCCACGGGGAATGAGACCGTCGGTGCGTGATAGCCGTAATCGATCAGCCGTTTCGCGATGTCTTCCACCTCGACGCCCGAGGAAGCCTTGATCGCGCGCGGATCGACGATGCACTCGTGCGCGACCAACCCATTTTGACCTTTGTACAGTACTGGGAAGTGCGGATCGAGTCGCTTGGCGATGTAGTTCGCGTTCAGGATTGCCACCTTCGTCGCTTCGGTCAGACCTTCGCCCCCCATCATTTTGATGTACGTCCAGGAAATCGGGAGGATCGAAGCCGATCCCCACGGCGCTGCGGAAACAGCGCCTAACGAGGTGCGACCCGCCTGCGGGATCACCGGATGACCTGGAAGGAAAGGGGCGAGGTGCGCGGCGACACCGATCGGCCCCATGCCGGGGCCACCGCCGCCGTGCGGGATGCAAAATGTCTTGTGCAGGTTCAAGTGACAGACATCGGCCCCGATATCTCCCGGCCGCGCGAGACCAACGAGCGCGTTCATGTTGGCTCCGTCCATGTACACTTGTCCGCCGTGCTCATGGACGATTTCACAGATACTGCGGATCCCTTCCTCGAAGACGCCATGTGTCGACGGATACGTCACCATCAGTGCGGCGAGACGGCCACTGTGCTCGCTGGCTTTCGCGCGCAGGTCGTTGAGATCGATGTCCCCGGTCGCCGTTGTCTTGACCACGACGATGCGCATGTTCGCCATCGCGGCGCTGGCCGGGTTGGTGCCGTGCGCGCTCTGCGGGATGAGGCAGACGTCGCGATGAGAATCGCCGCGCGAGTCGTGGTATTTGCGGATCGTCAACAGCCCGGCGTATTCACCCTGCGAACCCGCGTTAGGCTGGAGCGATACGGCGGCAAACCCGGTGATCTCGGCGAGGTCCTGTTCCAGGGTCTCGAACAGCGTGCGATACCCCTGCGCTTGTTCGACCGGCGCAAAGGGGTGCAGTTGTCCGAAGCCGGCCCACGTGACCGGGAGCATCTCCGCCGTCGCGTTGAGCTTCATCGTGCACGAACCTAACGAGATCATCGAGTGGCACAGCGATAGATCCCGCGATTCCAGCGTGCGCAAGTAGCGCAGCATCTCGTGCTCGGCGTGATAGCGGCTGAACACGGGATGCGTGAGGAAAGGACTCGTGCGCGCGAAACGCTCGTCGTACCTCGGATCGACCTCACCGCCCAACGCGACAGCAGCCGGCGCCGGACGGCCGTTCGCCAGTACCGCCATCAAGTCGCCGAGGTCCACGTCTCCGACCGTTTCATCCAGCGCGATGGAGATCGTAGTGCCGTTCAGCTTGCGCAGGTTGATGCGGCGCTCACGCGCGGCCG
>JBFMFA010000723.1:0-2523 GCA_040753195.1 Gemmatimonadota bacterium
GGGCGAAGAGCGCAGCGAGGACGCCACGCCACCCCCGCTCGCGCGTGGCGCGCGGGGGATCGGTGATCGTCGACATCGGCTCGGGCGTGGCGCCCTGAGGCCGTGCTGGGCTCGTCACGAGGATCGGCGTTAGGCGACGTGACCGCGGATGTACGGAATGAGCGCGAGGAACCGGGCGCGTTTGATCGCGCCGGCCAGCTGACGCTGATGGCGCGCACAGACGCCGCTGAGGCGGCTGGGAAGGATCTTCCCGCGATCGGTGATGAACCGGCCTAACGCGCGATCATCTTTGTAGTCGATAAAGCGCACGCGCGATTCGCAAAAGGGACAGGCTTTTCGTGGTCGGCGCATGGGTTAGTCCTCGTCGTCGTCGTCTTCGTCGCGGCGGCGCGCGGCGAGCTCTTCTTCGCTCATCTGCGGAGCGCCGAGTTCGTGCTCGTGCAGCGCGATGAGATAGCGCATCACGCCGTCATCGAGGCGCAAGGCACGCTCGAACTCAGGCAGGTTTTTGGGATCAGCCTGAAAGCGCGCGACGACGTAATAACCCTGTTCGCGCGGGCCGATTTTGTACGCGAGTTGGCGGCGGCCCCAGTGCTCGACGGTCATGTCGTCGGCAGCGTGGAGCAGCGCGTGGTGGTGCGCGAGTTTGTCGTTGATTGCGGCATCTTCGAGTGTTGAGTCGAAGATGTAGACCGCTTCGTACCGTCGAGACACGGTGGGCAAGCCTCCCTTTGGTCGAGTGTCAGCCTTCCGCGGGTTGCCGGTCGCAGAAGGAGGGTAGATTTGGGTCGCGAAAGTTAGTCTGGACGAAGGGCAGGTCAAAGGTCTAAGGTCAAAGGTCAAAGCAACCAGGCTGCCAGTACCCAGCGGCCTTTCACACATCGCTCACAGCTCAGGGCTCTCAGTTTGTGCGGCCGGATGGGGCTTACTCGCCCTGAACTCATCGATTGGAGTCAGTTCGGCGTCGATCCGCCGCCGATAGAGGCTCATTACAACATTCCCCCGGGGACGGACGTGATTACGATCCGCGAGCGGAGCGGGGGGCGTCGCGTGGCGGAACGGGCTCACTGGGGCCTCATTCCGTCGTTCGCCAAGGACCCGTCCATCGGCAATCGGATGGCAATCGCGCGCGCAGATACGGCCTTCGAGCGGCCGTCATTTCGCCGGGCGATCATGGCTCGGCGCTGCCTCATTCCGGTGGACGTCTTTTACGAGTGGGAAGGAGCCAAGGGGACGCGTGTGCCGCGGCAGCCGTGGGCGGTCCGGTTGCGAGGCGGCCAGCCGTTCACGTTAGGCGGGATCTGGGAGTACTGGCGGCCGGACGACCAGCAACCGGGGGTCGTGAGTTTTGCGGTCCTTACGACCGACCCTAACGCTGCGCTATCGTCTATTCATGACCGGATGCCAGTGATTATTCCGCCTAACCAGTGGCGTGCTTGGCTGTCGAGCGAGACGCCGGCTCCGAAGGTCAAAGATCTTCTCCAACCTTTCCCCTCCGAAGAAGTGGAAGCGTGGAAAGTGTCTCGACGGGTGAACGACGCAAAGAATGATGTGCCCGAGGTGCTCGAACCTGTTGCCTAGTTCGGAGACGCAGCCGCCTAAACGCTGAACCGAAAGAGCATCACGTCCCCGTCTTGTACGACGTTCTCCTTCCCCTCAGATCTGACCTTTCTCGCGCGCTCCCTTCCAGCCGTGCAGAAGGGGTAGGTCGCTGCTTCCGCTTTGGCTGAGGAAAGAGCGTTGACGAGGGACGATTTACCGACGTTGGGAAGGCCTATACCGACGGAAAGCAAAGGTCAGGTCTAAGGTCTAGGGTCTAAGGTCTAAGGTCTACGGCTACCGTCGCCGTTAGGCGGCTTGGCGATGAAATTAGTCAGTCTGCAGAGTTTTGATGCGCGGGGTTTGGCCGCGTGTAGTAGTGTGTGGCCGTGAATCCGATCCCGAACCTCAAAGTATCCGGCAAGGCGCACGAGCTTGCGTTGCGCATCTTCGAACAGACCCGCGCCCGCGCGTGGTCTCACGACCACGCGTTGCGCGCCCGGCTTCAGGAGCGCGCGCTTTCGGTCGCGCTCTACATCGCCCGCGGAGCACAACGCGATCAGCGCGACGATTTCGTGAGCGCCCTGACGTCGGCGCTATCGCTGCTGCGCGAAGTCGCCTACTGCCTCGTCTTCGCGCGTGACCTGGGCTTGCTCACCACGTCCTCGTACGCCACACTCGAAGCCCGCGCCGGCGAGCTGGAGCGCATGCTCGTCGGTCTGCGGCATCGCGTGCGCTCGTCAGGCAGTGGTGCGCGTCCGCCGCGTGGCTTTCGCTCGCGCTCTTCGCCCACGCGTTTGCGTGAGGCGCTCAAGGTCGACGGGGCGGCGCAACCCGCGGCGCCACACGTCGGCGCGCCGCTCAGCGCTGGGTAAAACGTTGTCCATGGTGAACTGCGTCGGGTCGAGCGAGTCAACGAGCTCGTGCCAGTCAAGCGGAGTCGAAACCGGCGCGGGCTCTCGCGCGCGCAAGCTGAACGGCGCG
>JBFMFA010000724.1:0-2521 GCA_040753195.1 Gemmatimonadota bacterium
TCGGCCTTCTGCTTATCGAGCGGCCACACCGCCGATCGTCCGTCCGCGTCGATCACCGCGGTCGTGAAGCCCTGCGTCGTGAAATTCGGGAGCGTGCCGTGACCGCGCAGGATCGCCGACTCGACGTGCTCATGCAACGCAAACCATCCCGGCGTAACGTATTGACCCATCGCGTCAACGACGCGCAGCGCGGGCACGCGCTGCAGATCGCCGATGAAGGCGATGCTGTCGCCACGGATCCCGATATCCGCGTAGACAAACGGGTTGCCCGTTCCGTCGAGCACTCGACCGTTGCGAATGATGACGTCGTAGCCCTGTGCCGCGACCGGAGCTGCTGATGCCAGCGAAAGCCCGAGGGCGAGGCACCTACATCGTCGACGATTAGCCACAAGTCACCTCGTCGTGCGCGTGAACGGAGTCGTTAGGCATCATTGCGTGAGCGACAGGCGCGGAGTCGTGCGCGGCGGGCGGCGCAGCTTCGTGGCCTGCTCATATGCATATGCGAAGGCGAGCAGCTTCGCTTCGCTGAAGGGCCGTCCGAGGAACTCCAGGCCCGCCGGCAGTGAATCGCGCGTAAAGCCCATAGGGACCGTGAGCGCGGGCCAGCCTAACGTCGCGCTGAGGAAACGGTTGTCGCCTCTCGTATAACCATAGCTGCTGTAGGCGCGCGGGTTCACCAGAATATCATCCGGAATCACACTCGGCGGTGCGTCGAACGTGGCATAGATCAACGCGTCCAGCTTGTGGTCCGCCATGATCTTCAAGATCGCGACGCGCAACGCCTCGCGATTCTGTAGCAGAGTGCCGAATCCCGGCTCGCGAGTGGAATGACCCACGAGGCCGATGAGCGCGCGGGCACGCTGTGAGTTGACGCCGCCCGCGAGCAGGATCTCTTTTAGCGTCTTGTACGGTGCATGTGGGTGCTGGGCGAGGTATCGATCGGTGGCCTCTTCGGTTTCGAAGTTGTTGCTGAAGCGTGGACCCCCGGCATCGATCGTAATCGAATCGATGACGGTCGCGCCAAGATCACCTAACGAAGCAACAGCGCGGTCGAAGAGCTCACGAACCTTGGCGAATTCAATGCTATCGCTTGTGAGCGAGTCACGGCGGGCGGCCGGAACGGCGGCGCCCGACGAATCTCCCGTCGCTTGTCGCCGCCGCGTGCGCAGGATACCGATGCGTGCGCCGCGCAGTGCTCCCGGCTGGAGCGCCGCGCTGTACGAGGATGGTATCTGGCCCACGCTGTACGCCGTAATCGCATCGTTAGGGTCGTAGCCAGCGATCACGTCGAGCACGCGTGCCGCGTCCGCGACAGTCCGCGTCATTGGCCCCATCGTGTCCTGCGTCGGATTTGAGGGGAGCATTCCGGCGCGGCTCACGAGTGGCACCGTGGGACGCAAACCCACCAGACTGTGCACGGCGGCCGGTCCGCGGATCGAACCGCCCGTATCCTCACCGATCCCCACCAACGCGAAATTCGCCGCGACCGCGGTGCCCGACCCCGACGATGATCCGCTTGGATGGCGCGTCGGGTCGTAGGCATTGCGCATAACGCCTGCCGCGGAGCTGACGTGCCACGCGCCGAATTCGCCCATCGTACTTTTGGCGAGGATGATCGCCCCCGCCAAGCGCAGCCGCTGAACGATCGTCGCATCTCGCTTCGGGACGAAATCCTTGAACAGTGCCGAGCCGAAGGTGGTCGGCATGTCCTTCGTCTCGATTTGGTCCTTCACCACAACGGGAACACAGTGAAGTGGTCCGCGCGATTGCCGCGCGCGCATCGCGGCGTCGAGGGAGTCAGCCTCCGCTAGCGCGCGTGGATTGATGGTCTGAATGCTGTTGAGTGCGAGCGTGCGCGATGTTTTGTCGTAAGCCGCGATGCGATCGAGGTACGACTGCACGAGCTGGCGGCAGCTGAGGCGCTGAGCCTCCATCGCCGCATGCACGCTGGCGATCGTCGTCTCGATGATGTCGAATGCGGGCGCCCGCGAGGATTGGGCGACGGCGGGGTCACGAATAGCGAGCAACGCAAACGTTGCTGTGACAGGCAAACGCAAATGATAGGGGACTGGGTTCTTGAGCACGGGGAGGCAGGGAACTGCTGATCAAATTGCGCTCGCCGACTCGGCGGCAACAGATGCTTAGCGGCCTTATCCCTTGGGGTCGCGATAGAAGAGGTAGTCGTGCATCGCCGTTGCGTACGCGGCATGTGCAGCAGCCGGATCGTCGCCTGCGGTCGCCAAGGCCATGTGGGCCCAACCCGCACGCGGTCCCGGCTGTTACCCAATTCATTTGTTCGCCGATGCGGCCATGCGTTCACGTACGTCGTCCAGCCATCCCGTTACGACAGTCGCATCAGCGCCGCTGCTCACGATGCGTGGAAAGACAAAACGCTTCGCGTCAGGGAAGATATCGTAGCCCGCCTGCACCTCGCCGGGGAGTGCATTCATCAGAAACAGCGTATCGCGCCTAACGAGTGCAAGCTCAGGCGTGGTGCGAATACGCGCGGAGATCAGCGAAC
>JBFMFA010000725.1:0-2517 GCA_040753195.1 Gemmatimonadota bacterium
TCAACCAGCTCCGCCGACTCCGCGCCGCGCACCCAATGCGGCACCATCACCGGCTCGCCGCGCACGTTCTGCAAGCCGTCTTTTTTCATTTCGGCCATGATCCAGTCGATCGCGCGTTCGAGGCCTGGCGTCCCGCTGAACCGATTGCCGAACCGCTCGGTGAGCTCGGCGACGCGATTCCATGCGGCTGAATCGGCGAGGGCCGCGTTGATCAACCGATCCGCGGCGTCGCGGTAGCGCTGTGCGATTGGTGCTTGTTGTGCACCTACGGTCAGCGGCGCGAAGGCGAGAAGCAGAGCGAGTCGCGGAATCATGTCGTTAGGTCGAGGTCACAGAGGACACGGAGGACGCAAAAAGTGGCGCTGGAAAGGTACCCGGCGCCACAAAAAACTAGAGTGTGTGCTTGCCTTGCGAGAGGGCTAAAAGGACAGACCCAAAGACACCATCGTCTTGTTTATCGGATCGTGGCGTCGCCCTTCGATGAAGAGGCCGCGACGCCCGCCGATTCGAACGCCGGCGCCGAAGCTGATCCCGTTTGCGTCGTCTGAGCGCATGCCGTACCGGCCATAACCAGCGATCGCATACGGCTGGACGAGCGGCGTATTCAGCGCCATGACGACGCTGCCGATGAGCGCCATGTCGTAGCCATCGGGGTCGTCGTAGACGAGAAAGTCACCGCGCGCACCGTAAGGAACCAACGGCAATCCGAGACGCAAATACACCAGACCATGGGCATCTTCGAGTTGCCCGTCGTGCAGCGTGGAACCGCCGGCCGCACCTAACGAGATACCAGCTTGTGCGCGACCCTGCTGGGGGAGTGTAACGGTCGCGACGATGAGACCGGCGAGAAGTAGTTTGCGCATGAGGTTAATCCTAGCGGATGTCCGTCCTCTTACACGCAACTGTTATTCTCGGTTCGGCTATGGTGTGCGCTGCGTCACACCGTATTTCGCGAGAATCTCGCGCACGCGATCCAGTGGCAGACCCTCGACGGTGCGGCCGTTCGTTGTCACCGATTCGGCCATGAACATCGAGTTGTAGATCGCCTCTTCCGTGGCTTCGATCACGGCCTGGAAGAGCGGCGACATCGCGTCATTGCCTAGATCGTCGACGGTGCGTACCGGTCCACGCGGCGCCCCTTCGCCCGGTCGCGCCAGCCGCCTGCGCACACTAGGTGCAGTGGAGAACGCGAGCACAAAATCGCCGCTGCCGTTGGAGGCCGACGACCCGGTTCTCGCGAGACCCAGGATGGCACGGGCAGCGAGTCGTTCGAGGTTGTTCGGAGAGAGCGGCGCGTCGGTGGCCACCACCATCATGATCGACCCGTCCCCGCGTGCGTCGTTAGGTGCATCGCGGTTGATGGCATTTTGATACGCGTAGCGGCCGAGTTCCTTCCCGATGGGGGCGCCCGCGATCTGGAGCACGCCGCCGTAATTGGACTGCACGAGCACACCCACGCTGTACCCGCCCAACGCGGTGGGGAGTACGCGTGATGAGGTACCGATGCCACCCTTCCATCCAAAGGCCACCGTGCCGGCGCCGGCGCCGACGGCGCCTTCGGCGACGGGACCGCTTGCAGCCGTCTCGAGCGCCTGCCTAACGTGCGATGGCGTGATTGGGCGCATGCGGATCGCGTTGAGTCCGCCGTCGTTCGTTTCACCAACCACTGGATTGAGCGAGCGCACCTCGCGCATCTCCGGCTTCTGCAGCATCCACTCGACCATCGCGTCGGCGGCCTTCCAGACGCACAGCGTGCACGTCAGAAGGATCGGCGTCTCCAACTCACCAAGCTCGCGCACCTGCGTGGCACCGACGAGTTTGCCGAATGCGTTGCCGACGAACACCGCGGCGGGTACGCGCTCGAAATACGCATTCTGGTCGTGGGCGTGAATTGCCGTGACACCGGTTCTCACCGAGTCGGCGATGACAGTCGTGTGCCCCACGCGCACGCCCGTCACGTCGGTAATGGCGTTGTGCGTCCCCGGCTGAAAGACGCCCGGAGCGACACCGAGCGCACGAGCGCGAACGCGGCTCTGTGCACTGACAGAGCTGGCGATGGACGTCGCACAAAATGCGAGGAGGATTCGACGGAGCATGGCAATCGTACCGCTCAGCTTAGAACGGCGTGACAAGTTCAGGTTACCGACGTTAGGCACGTGCGTTCAAACAAACGTTCGCGGTCAACGACGTTAGACCCGAGCCGCAAACTGCGCCAACACTTTGCCCGCGCGCGTCGCCGCTTCGCGTAGCCGCTCGGGCGAAACGATAAATGACACGCGGAAGAATCCCTCACCGCCGTCCCCGAACGCCGCACCAGGGAGCACGATCACTCCCTCTTCTTCCATCAGGCGATCCGCAAACGGCCGGCTCGGGACGCCCTCGGGGAGCTGAACCCAGAGATACATCGTGGACTTCGGCGTTTCGCAGCTGAACCCCGCCGCGCGGAAGGCGTCGGTCGCCGCGCCACGCCGCTCGTCGAAGATCGCCATGTTCTGAGGCACGAACTCTTTCCAAATG
>JBFMFA010000726.1:0-2516 GCA_040753195.1 Gemmatimonadota bacterium
GTACGCGATTGAATCGGACTCTGACTCGATCGGGAACGCCAACGTCAACGTGCGAGCGAACGGCGTCGCGGATCGCGTGCACGTCCTCGAAGGCGACGCTCTGGTTCTTCTCCCGCTCGTCGCGCCGGTTCAGCTCGTTCTCGCGAACATCATCTCGTCTGCGCTTCGGTCATTGTTGCCGATCATCAAGGCCTCGCTCAACGGTGGAGGGCGCGTCATTTTGAGCGGATTGTTATTGAGCGAACGTGCCGAATGGCGCGAGCTGCTGCAAGAAGAACCTTGGCGCATACTCGAGGAGTCCAGCGAGGGGGATTGGTGGACGGTGGCAATCGCGAAGACCTAGCAACGTTCTATTGTGCTGACGAGACGCTCGAGGTTGGAGCGACGATCTCGTTAGGCGAAGGTGTGGCGCGCCACATGCGCGTGCGGCGGCTCTCCGTGGGGAGCCGCGTCGCCGTCGTCGACGGAATCGGGCATCGCGCGCAGGGAACAGTTTCGAAACTCGGCGGCTCCTCGGCCAACATCGAGATCAGCGAGGTGATGGCGTTCCTGCCGGCGCCGGCGGTGCACATGCTCGTGCCGATTGCCGATCGCGACCGCATGCTCTGGTTAGGCGAAAAGGTCACCGAATTGAGCGCGACGAGCTGGCGTCCGGTGCTCTGGCGGCGATCACGCAGCGTGAAGCCACGCGGTGAAGGAATGATGTTTCAGGGGCGACTGCGCGCGCGCATGGTGAACGCCCTGGAGCAGAGCGGCGGCGCGTGGCTTCCCCAGCTGCATCCAGATGCTCCGCTCGAGCGTGCGCTTGCGGCCCTTCCGTCGGGCGTTCGCCTCGTGCTGGATGCGTCCGCGACGGGCAGCATAGCGAGCCTTACAGGAATGGCTGCGCCGGTGACTATCGCTGTAGGTCCCGAAGGCGGGTTCGAGCCGGGTGAACTTGCGGCGCTCGTGGCGGCTCACTTCCAGCCTGTGCGGCTGGGCGGCAATATCCTTCGCTTCGAGACGGCGGCCGTCGCAGCGCTCGCGATGGTTCGGTCGTTCCTGGATGCGCAGGCCTCCCATTCCAACAGCGATGTCGCAGAACTGCCTCTTTTGCAGAATCGTTAGGAAGGAAATCCCGGCGACATTGGTCGCGGAGAACGAACACTGCGTAGCGTTTCGGGATATCAGTCCACAGGCGCCCGTGCATATCCTGGTTGTGCCGCGCGAGCATATCGCGTCGCTGGATACGGCGCGCGACGCGGAGATGCTCGGGCGAGTTCTGTTGCTGGCTGCGGAGGTTGCGCGCGCCGAGCACATCACGGAGGCAGGGTATCGCACGGTGCTGAATACGAATGCAGGGGCGGGGCAGACAGTGTTTCATCTGCATGCGCATGTGTTGGGTGGGCGCCGCCTAACGTGGCCACCTGGCTAGTGCCTTAACGCTATGGCGAACAGCGGGAACGCAGATGGACGCGGAAACAACGCAGATAAACGCAGATATCGCAGGCGCCTTATTGATCTTCTTTATCTGCGTTCGTCTGCGCCGTTCCTGCGTCGAACTGCGTTCCCGCTTTTGATTCTAGCGGTGACGCTCCCGCTCGCGGCGCAGCGCTGGCGATATCAGTTGGAACCTAACGTCCCCTACGACGGCCGTTTCACTTTCGCGCGCATCCGCTACGTCGAGTATCGCGGCAACGGTTGGGCCTACGACTATCCGGCCATGGAACGGCACCTCATGACCATGGTCAAGGAGATCACCGCGCTCGCGCCGCACGTCGCGGGCAGCAACATCCACACGCTGGACGACCCGGAACTCCTCAAATATCCCGTCGCGTATCTCTCGGAACCGGGGTACTGGATCCCCAGCGAGGAGGAAGTGGAAGGGTTGCGCACGTATCTCACAAAGGGCGGTTTCCTCATCGTCGACGACTTCATGCGCAGCGAGTGGTACAACTTCGAGCGCCAGATTCTGCGCGTGCTGCCTAACGCACGAATCGATCGCCTCGACGTGTCGCACCCGGTTTTCGATACGTTCTTCCATATCCGCTCGCTCGAGATGAAGTACCCGCACAACCCCTATCTCGACGCGGAGTTTCTGGGGATCCATGAGGACAACGATCCCAACAAGCGGCTGATGGTAGTGATCAACTACAACAACGACATCGGCGACTATATGGAGTGGTCCGCGGACGGCTGGTGGCCGGTCAACATCACAAATGATGCGTATAAGCTTGCGATTAACTACATCATGTATGGCTTGACGCGGTGACCGTTTCAGTCAACAGCGGGCTCGCGGATGACGCGGAAACTGCGCAGATGGACGCGGATCGCCCCGCGCGCAGGAGTATCCGCGTAAATCCGCGCCCGAATCTGCGTGATCCGCGAGCGTTTTTTGTAGCATGGGCCTCCGTAAGGTGTTGACCCACCGCCTAGGTCGCCCCTACAATTCACGCTTCGCTAATTCTGCCCAGAATGGGCATCCAGGGGAGATTCGTTTGTCCGAAGTCATCATTCACGACGAAGAAAACTTTGAA
>JBFMFA010000727.1:0-2514 GCA_040753195.1 Gemmatimonadota bacterium
CAACGCCGCCGGGGAAGCCTCGATGCTTAGCGAGCGCGACCTGAATCGGACCGGCGGCAGCCCACGATCACCATTCGCGTCCAGCCAGCGAACTTCAATCGCGGCTGATCCCGGGTGCGCGTCGATGACCTGCCGGATGTCTCGCATGAGCGTGTGGTGCAGGTTCACAGGCGTTTCGGCGCCCGATCGTTCAACTCCCGTTCGATCCGAGCCACCAGCCGTCCCCATCGAGCTCGCAAGTTCAATGGCGACTTTGACGTTCCCGTCCAGCCGCAGCTCCTCGAAGCGCTGGACTGACTCCACGATGAACGTCGCATTCTCCTGACCTTTGTCTCGCCGGGAGTACCCGCCCGTCAACAGCACCGGGACGTCGGTGCGGATCTTCTCCGCCAGGACGCTCCACCGGTCCGCAAAGATCAGCACCTCCGAAGATCCCGAGAAATCCTCAACTGTCAACCGGGCGAACTCGGCGCCTGAACTTCGGCTGACCTGCCGTTTGATGGCTGTAACGACGACCCCGAGCTTCATCTGCCCTTCAGACCATGTCCCCAGCTGCGAGACCGTGTGCGTTGCGAAGAGGGCGCATTCGGCGCTGAAGGGAGCCAGAGGGTGGCCGCTGGTATAGAAGCCGAGGATCTCCTTTTCGCGCGACAAGCGCTCGGCTTCGGCGTAGGGCTGCACGTTAGGCAGGGTCAACACGCCGCGCGAAGCTTCGTCGCCGCGGGTGAGCTCGCCGAACAGGGACCCCTGACCCGTCTCGCGCTCGTCCTGTTTGAGGGATGCTTCGTGGAGCGCGGTGTCCAGGATCAACGCATACTGCGCGCGGTGTCCACCTAACGCATCCAACGCGCCGGAGTGGATGAGCGCCTCGAAGACGCGTTTGTTGCAGAGGCGCAGGTCCACCCGCTCGCACAGATCGAAAAGCGAGGTGAATGGTTGTTCGGTACGCGCCGCGATGATGGAATCGATCGCCGCGCGGCCCACATTGCGGATCGCACCAAGGCCGAAGCGCACGCGTTTGTCGCCAACGACCGTGAACTTGTATCCTGATTCGTTCACGTCAGGCGGAAGGATCTCGAGCCCCAGCTCGCGTCCTTCATTGATGTACTTCACGACGTTGTCCGTATTTCCTATCGACGACGACAACATCGCCGCCATGAACTCCGCCGGGTAATGACACTTCAGGTACGCGGTCTGATAGGCGATGACCGAATACGCGACCGAATGCGCTTTGGGGAAGCCGTACCGGCCGAAGGTTTCCAGCTGGCCGGCGATGTCTTCGATGATGCGGCGATCGAGCCCGCGCGCGACGGACTTGGTGATGAACTTGTCCAGCTCCTGGCGGATCAGCTCGGCGTCCTTCTTGCCGACCGCTTTCCGCAGGACGTCGGCTTCGCCTAACGAAATGCCGGCCAGCACCTGCGCCACCCGCATCACCTGTTCCTGGTAGGTGATGACGCCGAACGTCGGCTCGAGGATGGGCTTCAGTTCCGGGAGCGGATAGACGGTGGGTTCTTCGCCGCGTTTGCGGCGCATGTACACCTTGTGCATCCCGGCGTCGAGTGGGCCGGGGCGCATGAGCGCGTTGGACACGACGAGGTCGTCGAAGCGGTCCGCGCGCATGCCGCGCAGCAGGTCTGTAGCCAGCGGCGATTCGAACTGGAAGACGCCGACGGTGCGGCCGGTGCGCAACATGAGGTACGTCGCGTCGTCGTCGTACGGCATGTTCGCGAGATCCGGGACCGGCTTCCCGCGCGCCGCAATGGCGCCTAACGTGTCATGTATGACCGTAAGAGTCGTTAGGCCCAGGAAGTCCATCTTCAACATGCCGGCCTTTTCCAAGGCGTTCATGTCGTACTGCGTGACCACGACGACCTCGTCGTCGCTCGTGCCGCTCCCCGCGCCCTTCGTGGATTGCGTGCAGATCGGAACGTATTCGTCGAGCGGGCCCGGGGCGATCACGACGCCGGCCGCGTGCACTCCGGTGTGGCGCGACAGGCCTTCGAGTGCGATCGCATAATCGAGCAGCTGGCGGTAGCGCTCGTCGTCGCGATACAGCTTCTTCACGTCGGCGATCTGCGCGACCGCCTCCTTCACCGTTAGGCTGAAGTTGGGCTGGTTCGGGATGAGCTTCGCGAGAGCGTCCGTTTCAGCCGGAGTGAACCCTAGCACGCGGCCTACATCCTTGATGGCTGCGCGAGATTTCAAGGTGCCGAACGTGACGATCTGACCGACCGCGTTCTTTCCGTACTTCTCGCGCACGTAGTCGATCACTTCGCCGCGGCGCTCGAAGCAGAAGTCCACGTCGATATCCGGCATCGACACGCGTTCCGGATTCAGGAAGCGTTCGAAGAGGAGATCGTATTTGAGCGGATCGATGTCGGTGATGCGCAGCGAATAAGCGATAAGCGAACCAGCCGACGAGCCGCGGCCGGGTCCCACGGGGATCCCGCGATCGCGCGCGGCCCGGATAAAATCGGCGACGATGAGGAAGTACCCGGCGTACCCGGTCTT
>JBFMFA010000728.1:0-2501 GCA_040753195.1 Gemmatimonadota bacterium
GCCAGCATCTACGAAGACTTCGGGGACTGGTACTGGCGGGTGAGCGGAAAGAAGACCGCAAGGAGGGCGCGACCTCCCGCCAAGCTCAAGAAACGATGACGCCATCCGCATGCATCCCTCTGGGAGGACAGCCTAACGATCAACGGAATAGGCAAGCCCCTGCTTTCACGTGGCCCGCTCCCAATGTCGCACGCTCCACGTGCCGTGAGCCAATGCTCCCTTCGACTGCGCGCCATATTTGCAGGTAGGTCCTGTGATGAGAAACAATCGTGGAGTGCCACGCACTTCGCGCGGACAGGTGTAGCGGACCCTGGACACGGGTTATGAAAGCCAATTCGGAGTGGCTCATGGCTGAAGCGGCGAAGGTCACAACGCCCCAAAAAGTGGAGAAATGGGAGATCACCAAGCCTCTTTTGGAGGCTATGTTCGCTGAGTTCAAAGAGCTCGGCAAGAAGAGGCCAGACGCCACCGTCAGCACTGCGAAGATCGAACTCATTAACCGACTTCTTTCCAAATGTCGGGAAGTTCTCTCCGGCGAACCGTCGCTTGAGTTCCTGGATCTACTCGACAAAGACAATGTTCCTCAGAATAGCGACGTTGTGTTGATGCTTTCGCAGTACGTTGCGGCGATGAGTGCCTTCCGGGCAAAGTACTACACGTGGACGGGCGTTGAGCATCAGTGGAGCGTACGGGATAACGCGAAGCGCTGACCCCGCAGTTGGCCAAGCTCACGAACGGTCTTGACCATGCTGCATTCACCGGTTGACAGGCCTAACACGCAAACTGGGAATTCAGACGATTTGAACTCTCGTGCGGCGTTAGGTAAGTGCTCACTCCGTGTGACGTTCTCTGAATCGCGCCGCCTAACAAGATGCAACGGCGGCGGCTTAGGCTCCTCCTCGAGGAATGGGGCAACGACTGGACTCCATGCGGATCAAAGCAACGCCAACCTCAATCGCTTCTTACGCGCGATGCGTGCCCCGCCGATTAGAATGGGTGCGCGTCGTCGACCGCACACTAACGATAGACGTCGACCGCTTCGTCCCAGGCCACGGCCTCATCGAAACCCGATTGTGTGTTGCGCGAAGAGCTCGTTCACTTCCACGACGCACTCGTGTACGTAATCGCAAAACTGAAGCGTTTACTCAATGGGCGTCTCGGCCGAGGCCCCGTGCGCGAGGCAAACTGGGGCCTGTACTCCAATTGGTTCCTGAGCGAGCAGCAAGCCGCGCCGTCCGTAAGATCTACGAGGAGATTGAGGGCATACTTACGCGGCGCGTTAGGTAGCACACCGCGAAACGATGGTGCGATGTCAGTAATACTTGCACAGCCCGCGCCTGCGTGGGACGGCGCGTGACTCTTCTCTCGCTTTCCAACATCGGCGTCTCCTTCGGCGCGACCGAACTCTTTAAGAACGTCACCTTCACCGTCGCCGACGGCGAGCGGTGGGGCATCATCGGGCGCAACGGCGCCGGCAAGACTTCGATCTTCAGACTCATCACCGGCGAGCTCGAACCAACGGTGGGGAGCGTTGCGCGAAAACCAGGGCTACGACATGCCCTGCTCGATCAGCACCGCGCATTCGAAGGTGCGACGACCGTCTGGGAGGCAGGTGCGGCTGCGTGGCGCGAAGTCATCGCGCTCGAAGCACTCATCGCTGAACAGGCCGTCAAGCTCGGTGAGCTTGGCGAGCGCGTCACCGACGATTTCCTCGATCGTTTCGGGCAGAACCAAGAGCGCTTCGCCTACCTTGGCGGTTACATCTACCACGCTCGGGTCGACGCGGTGCTTCAGGGGTTGGGCTTCGACGCCGAAGAGTCCAAGACTCGGCTGGTCTCCTCGCTCTCGGGCGGAGAGCGCGGACGCGTCGGTCTTGCAGCGCAGCTCATTGCGCCCGCCGACCTGCTGCTCCTCGACGAACCCACGAACCACCTCGACCTCGACACCACGACGTGGCTTCAGGAATGGCTCAACGGCGCGAACGAAACTGTCATCGTTGTATCGCATGATCGTGCGTTCATGGACGCGATCTGCACGCACATCCTGCACGTGGAAGGGCGCACGAGCGAAACGTACAGAGGCAACTATAGCCAGTTCGTTCCGCAGCGCGCCGAGCGACGCCTAACGCGCGAGCGCGAACTGGAGAAGCAGCGCGCTTACGTGAAGAAGGAAGAGGAGTACATCCGGCGCAACATCGCGGGAGTGAACTCGTTTCAGGCGAAGGGGAAGCGCAAACGACTGGAGCGACTGCCGCGTCTCGCGCCTCCGCCGGGGGATCCGGCGGCGATGTCGCTCCATTTTGACGTAGCCGACCGCGGCGGCGACCAGGTGATCGCAATCAAGAACCTGCGAGTGGAGGTGCCCGGCCGCGTCCTCGTCAAAGATTTCACGGCCGTGTTGCGACGGAACGACTTCGTCGCTCTCGTCGGGCCTAACGGCGCAGGCAAGTCACTACTCATATCCACAATCACTGGCGATCGCGAACCAGCAAACGGTGAAGC
>JBFMFA010000729.1:0-2484 GCA_040753195.1 Gemmatimonadota bacterium
TCCAGCGTGGCGATCACCACGCCGTTCTTGCGATCGGCGGCGCCCTCGCGCGTGAAGATGATGAACTTGCCGTCGGGGTCCGACATGACGTCGTTCACGCGCCGCGTGTTCAGTACGAGCGAGTCGGTGACGAACGGCTTGGCCGGGTTGCTGATGTCGAGCGCATAGAGCACGTCGCCACCGCCCCCGCTCCCGAGGTACGCATTTTTCCCGTTAGGGTGGAGCCAGACTTCTTCGGTGCTGAAGCGCGTGCGCGGCAGGCGACCGACGACGCTCAGCGGCCGGCGCACATCGCGATCGGTGAGACGCACGACGGCTTGGACGGTGCGGCTACCTAACGAGGCCGTCACCACGTAGTCGCCGACTTCGTAACCGACAAAGGCGCCGTCCTGCTCAATGGTGCCCTGCCCCGGCGAGAACGACCAATTCACCGAGAGGCCCTCGATGGCTTGTCCGCCGCTGGTCTTGGCGGTGGTCTTGAAGCGAATCACATCCCCCTGGCGAGCATCGATGCGGGCGGGGGAGATTTCGAAGCTGGCGACCGGCGTAGCGACCACCTGCACGCTCACTGTGCCGCTCGCCGAACCGCTCGTGGCGGTGAGCGTCGCACGGCCGGCCGCGGCCGCGGTGGCCATGCCGTCGTTATCGATGCGGACGACGTTAGGCGCCGAAGACTTCCAGCTCACGACGTCGCCGGTGCGCACATCGCCATCTTTGGACTTTACAGTGGCACCGAACCGGATGCGTTGGCCGAGCGCGAGCTTCGCAGCGGTCTGGGAAGGCTCCACGCGTGCAGCAGCGCCGGGGACGATCTTGACGTCGACGCGCTGGACGATGGGACGCTGTCCGGGAACGACGGCCGACATGGCGACGGGAACCGTACCGGTCACCCCGCCGACGACGAGTCCGGCGCTGTCGACAAAGGCTTCGAAACGCGCACCCTGCTGTTGAAAGCGCACGCGCACGCCGTCGACCGCCTTGCCGGAGGCATCCACCACGTGGGCATTGAGACGCAGAGTATCACCGGCCGTAACGACTGGATTGGCCGGCGCGACGACGATGCGCATGGCGCTCGCGTTAGGCTCCTGCGCAGCGGCCGTCAGGGGAGCTGCCAGTACGAGCAGACCGAAAAATCGCTTCATCATGATTGAGGTAAGGTTCTGGGACGTGTTCCGTCGAACGGTGGGGGACGCCGGTAATACCTCGAATCCGACGCCGTGAGCCACGGAAGATGATGAAAGTGCCACGCTGCTGCTTTGCTCGCCACTCGCCGCGCTGGCCGGCCCCTCGTTGGCGTGCTAAGACCGCGTCGACAGGTGTCGCGTCCGCGCTTTTCAGCTCAGGCGGTGTGCGATCCGCTGCTGGCGGAACGCGAAAATGCGGTCCAACTGACGCCGGACCAGCGGATGGGCGATCTCACGGTACCTCAAGCTGCTGCCGTCGACGAACTGCACACCCAGCTCCCACCCGGCGATTCGAGTGCGTCAGCGCAGGGGAACGCCAAGCACGCGCATTATATAGTCGATCAGTGCACGGTCCGCATCGCGATGGGAATCGCGGTCGTTAGGCGAAATCCCAAGGTTGGAGGTGTGATACGCGCCAGGTTCGTTGGGTCAGAAAAGAATTCGAAGACCTCCGCGATTCCACGCCTAACGATTGTGGTTGTGACGAGTGTGTGGTCGCCGAAGCTCATGACACCAGGGCCTCTACGCTGTGTTGGTCTGTCCAACTTTCCGGCCGAAGACGTTGACGCAATCTGGACGAGACGGTAGCGTGGGCTCATGGCTCAACGAGCGAGTGAAGCACGCCTTCCTGTTCGCGCTGTAATCAAGCGGACCGGCTTGAGCGCCGATGTTCTGCGCGCATGGGAACGCCGCTACGGCGCGGTGAAGCCGTCGCGAACTGCCGGCGGCCAGCGGCTGTACTCGGAGAGCGACGTCGAACGATTGACGCTGCTCCGACGCGCGGCGACAGCCGGTCATAGTATCGCCGAAGTCGCGACCCTCGACCTCGCCGCCCTGGAGGCGCTGATCGACCAGCCGACGGGTGAGCGGAGCGCCGCGCCCGCGCAGGCAGTCGCGCGAGCCATTGCCGATGCGCTGGAAGCGGCGGAGCGCCTGGACCGCTCCGCGATGGAACAGACGCTCCGCCGGTTCGCGTTAGGCTTCGGAAGCGCTGCCTTGGTGGACGCCGTCATCGGCCCGTTGCTGCGAGAGGTCGGGGAGCGCTGGCACGCGGGAGCGTTGTCGCCAGCCCACGAACATCTCGCGTCGAAGGCGGTCGCTGGGGTGCTCGGCTGGACGCTGGATGCATTCAGCGCCGGGCCGCGGGCGCCGCGGATGATCGTCACAACACCGGCTGGTGAACACCACGAGCTTGGCGCCCTGCTGGCCGCTGCCGCCGCGGCCGAAGAGGGCTGGCGTGTCGTGTATCTTGGCGGCGACCTTCCGCATAACGACATCGTTCAGACCGCCCGACAGGCCG
>JBFMFA010000730.1:0-2481 GCA_040753195.1 Gemmatimonadota bacterium
GCATGCGCGCGCGGAAGGTCGTGCGGGAAATCAACCGTGATGGTGACTGCCTTGGCTGTGGCTTTCGCCCCCAGCATCGTGATTGAGTCGGCGATTCCGCTGCGCACATCGACCGGTCCCGACGTCGGCGCGCGATCCATATACGAAAATCCCTTCACGGCCGCCACGAGATCGTAGATGCGGGAGGAGGCGTTCTCGATCTCATCGGAGATGCCACGCACCAGGCATCCCGCCGCGAGCCAACGCAAAACTCCGTCGAGCGCAGCACCGCGGATACTGGCGGCGAGAGCGTTGAGCGCGTCCATCGTGATCGCCGAATCCGTGAGCGGCGCGGCGCAGCGTTCGTTTACGCCGTGTGCGGCCAACCACTGGGCGATTTCGTCCTCGCGGTCGGCGCGGGCCACCGCATCCAGGACGTGCGCTGCCTCCGTAATGCCAAGCGAGCGCACCGTGTCGATGAGTCCGAGCTGCTCGCTTGTGAGGCGCGCCTCCGCCAGCTCGCGCGCGGCGTTCTCCGCGTCACCGAGGCTCTCGGCGAGAATCTTGGCGCTGCGCAATACGGCAGACGCAGGGTTGTTCAACTCGTGCGCGAGGCCGGCGGCGAGCTTTCCTAACGAGATCAACTTCTCGTCGCGTAAATCCGCCGACGTGAACTGCCGGGCGCGATCCACCATGGCGTGCACTAGGCTCGCCGTAACGGCGGGGCATCGCTGAGTCATTTCCGGGAGCAATTCCCGTTCGATCGCCAGCAGCTCGGTCGGTGCCTCCGCCACTACATCGTTAGGCGGCGAGGCCCCGCGCGAATACGGCATCTGACCACCGACGTCACCCTCGCGCCATTCGTAGATCTTGTGGGAGCCCGCGCCGCGGTCCATGCGCAGGACGAGATGGCCTTGAAAGATGACGAGCAAGCGTTTGGCTTGTTCGCCTTTTGCGGTAATGACGTCGCCCACCGCATACGTGCGGAGCGTGCCGTTTGCCGCCAGCCACTGATGTTCTTCAGCAGGGGCGCCGCCAAGCGACCGGTGCTGCGCCAAGCGCGTCATGAGGTACTGATCCACGAGCCCTCCAAAGGCCCCCACGAACATGAGGCCGGGGGAGGGAATCTGCTACCTCACCAGTGTCTCGTCTCGAGAGAGCGAGTCAATGTCACCGCGCCAGGAAACGCTGCGCGCACGTCACGAATCGCGTCTTCCCCACGGCCTTCGCCGACATGCATCGCCACGACCTGCTTCGGTCGGATCCAGCGCTCGATCGTACGGCGGCCATCGTCGCTCGTGACCATCCACTGAGGGAGCAAGGCCACGTCGATGCGCGCGGTATCCAGGCGAAAGGGCGCAAATGCGGCTTCGCCAATTTCCGTATCACCAACGTGCAATACGCGTCGGCCGCCTAACTCGACGATGTAACCGAGATGCTCCACGGCACGATGGCGCTGCCCGCCGTGGGGCAGCCCCAACACGTGCACCGTAATACCGTCGATGATCTCGGTGCGCCTAACGCCGCTGGGCGTGGTACGCGGCAGCATCCGGGACGCGAGGCCGTGCGTACCAACGAGTCGGCCGCTCAGACTGTCGATCACCTGGGCCGACGTTAGCAAACGGGCATGCACATTGGCGCGCATGTGCGCTACGACGGATGATGGATGGAAGTGATCGCCGTGCCGATGGGTGACGAGGATCAGGGCGACGGAGTCGAACGGCGCGCTAGCCTGCTCCAGCGCGGCGCGCGTCGAGTCGGGAGGGATTGCAAAACCCGTCTCGTACTTCTGAAAGAGCGCGTCGATGAGAACCTTGTGCCGGCCTGACGAGAGCAGCACGCCTTCGTTGGCGAGGAATGTGATTGCCACACCATCTTGCACCGGCGCTTGCACGAGGCTTGCGCGCGCAAGACTCAGAAGGCCGCTGGCTATAATCGCGAAACGAAGCATGACCAACACGGCGAGGAAGCCCTAACGATAGCCGAGTGGCGTGGGCTGTGCACGACTACGCTGGACGTTGACGGATGTCGACCACATCGGGAGTCTGCATGTCGTCAGGCGTTCACCCGGGTGCGACACCCTTCCAACGATCGAGCAGAAGAGGGTAGGTAATTGCCGACGACGCCGCTCTTCCGTCGCCGCCAGCGAGAGCCACGCTCAACTTGTAGATCCAATCCTCCCAGCCGGCACCGATCTCGGGATCTCCGGTCGTGGCACGGGGGAAGCGATGCTCCAGCTCGAGCGTGGTACCGCTCCCGTGCGACGTTAGGCGCAGTTCCACTTCGTCGGGTTCTTGCGTGCCATAGGCCCAGGTGATCGTCAACAGGCGCGGTCGCTCGCAGCGCAGGACGCGGCACGTCACCAATTCCTTCTCCCCGACATCGGCGAATACGGTTTCGCCAACCGCGAGGGACCCGCGCACGTCGCCGAACCAGCGCCGCAGCCGCACGACGTCAGTACACGCGTGCCAGACGTCGTCAATGGGGTCTGCATAACGTCGC
>JBFMFA010000731.1:0-2479 GCA_040753195.1 Gemmatimonadota bacterium
CGATACCCGGGATGAGCGTTCGTCCCGAGAGATCCACTACCGTAGCGCCGCCTGGAATCGTTAGGGTCGCGCTCGGCCCAACCGCCTCGATGCGGTCCCCGCGAACGATGACCGTCTGATCAGCGCGCGCTGGCGCTCCGGTCCCGTCGATCAGGCGGGCATGGGTCAGCGCGATCACCGGCGCGTCGACCTTCACAAACTCTCGCGCCGCAGGCCCCAGCTGGGCCCGCTCCTGAGCGTGGACGGCGAAGGAAACACAGATGGCGAAAGCGCCAAGAAGTCGCGTCATGAGCAGCCTCTGAAGACGTGCGAACCGCATATCTGCATGTCTGCAAACGACTTGGCAAGCCGGTTCGGAGGCTCTTGTGTCTTCGGTGTTTATTCGGTATCTCAGTAGCAAGTTATGAAGTTGCGGGCGGCAGATACTCAGGCTGATCTGGTCTACTTCGACGGCGAGGCGAAGTCCGTTTTGAACTCGCCTACGGCGACGGGGATGGGGTTTTGGTCGATCAACCCGTACGTCGGCTGTGCGTTTGCCTGTAGCTACTGCTACGCGCCATACGCCCACCGCTACGCGGTCGAGCGCAGCCTGGACGCCGAGCCTAACGAGAGCGTCCGCGCGCAGCTGCAGGAGCTTGCGCCGCAGGTGGCGTTCTCGCGCCGCATCATCGTCAAACGCAACGCGCCGGAGATCCTGCGACAGGAGCTGGCGCCCGGGCGCGCCAAACGCGCGGCGCTGGAGCGCGGCGAGACCCTGTTGATTGGAAGCGCCACCGATCCGTATCAACCGGCGGAGCGCCGCTTTCGCCTGACACGCGGAATGCTCGAGGTGCTGGTGAGCGTCCGTGCGCTCGACTTGTGCATCATCACCAAAAGTCCACTCATCGCCCGTGACGTCGACATCCTCACGGCGATTGCGTCGAAGGCGAATGTCACGGTACATCTGTCCCTGATCACCATCGACCGCGACCTCGCGCGTCGGATCGAGCCGCGGGCTCCCACTCCGGAGTCGCGCTTGCGTGCGTTGAAACGACTGAGTGAGGCTGGCGTGGAAGTCGGAATCAACGTCATGCCGGTTCTCCCCGGCATTACCGATCATCCCGAACGCATCGAGCAGCTCATTCGCTCAGTATACGACGCCGGGGCGAAATACGTGAACGCGTGCACGCTCCGCATCCGGTCAGATACACGCGAGCGCTACTTCGCCATGCTGCGCAGTGAGTTCCCGCAGCTCGTACCACGCTACCAAACGGCCTATGCGCGCGGGTATGCCGTGAACGAGAGGTACCAACAGGGACTCAAACGCGTGATGCGGCGCATCTGCGCGCGTGTCGGCATTCGCTACGGCAGCCCCCACGGATCGGCCGGCGAAAAGTCCGGGACCGGCGACCTCGCGCCGTGGCAGCTGGAGCTGCCTCTGCAATCGCGTTAGGCGACCCCTGAGACCTCGCGCGGATCGGCGGCGTCTCGCAGCGCGTCTCCCAGCACGTTCACCGCCGCAACGGTCACGAAGATCATGGCGCCGGGGAGAATCACGAGCCACGGCAACGAACCGAAATAACTCTGCGCCGCGCTCAGCATATTCCCCCAACTTGCCGCGGGTGGCTGCACCCCGATCCCCAAATACGACAGCGCCGACTCGGTGAGTATCGCGGTGCCGACACCTAACGTGGCGTTGACCAGTATGGTCGGCACGAGCTGCGGCAACATATGACGTGCGAACAGGCCAACCCCGCTCTGTCCGAGTGTGCGCGCGGCGTCGATGTACGCCAGTTCGCGGATCGACAGCAACTCCCCGCGCACAAGTCGCGCAAGACCCATCCACGCGGTCCCGCCGATGGTGAGAACGAGCGCGCCGATCGTGCTGCCGAAGAATGCCAGCGCCGTGATCACCACGAAAATGGTCGGAATGGACAGCATGGCGTCCGTCAGGCGCATGAGAAACGCGTCCAGGCGGCCGTGCCGGAATCCCGCCAGCGCGCCTAGCAAGGAGCCGAGGAGCAGCGCGAAGGCGACAGCGAGCCCGCCCACGGCCAGGGAGACGCGACCGCCGTGCAACAAACGACTGAGGACGTCGCGTCCGTTTTCGTCGGTGCCGAGCCAGTGCGACGCGCTGGGGCCCTGCCCCGCCACGGCGAGGTCGAGAGCCGTGGGGCTCACGCGATACACGTATGGCCCGACCAGCAGCGCGAGCACGAGCAGCGCGAGCACGCTGCCGGCCACGATCGAGCGCGGGTCCGATCGCAGGCGCCGCCACAGCGCCGCGCGCCTAACGTCGGCTGCTAGTGCAACCGGATGCGCGGGTCGATCCATAAGTAGACGAGATCCACGATCAGCGTCGCCGCGGCGACAGTCGCCGCGATCACCAGCGTAATCGCAAGCACGAGCGGGTAGTCGCGACTCAAGGCGGCTTCGACGCCAAGCCGGCCCATGCCGGGCCATGAGAAAACCGATTCCGTAATCGCGGCACCACCGACCA
>JBFMFA010000732.1:0-2479 GCA_040753195.1 Gemmatimonadota bacterium
TGGAGCTTGGCGACACGGTCCTCGTCGACAGCATCCTCGCACGCGTTCGCCGCGAACACACGGTGTGGCCTCTCGACTGGCTCCAGCGCAACGTCTCGACCGCGCGCTGGCACAGCATCGTTCGTGAGGCCGCCGCATCGCCAGCGCTCCATGCGGTGCTCATGATCTACACGCATATGTATTCGGCGCGTGGAGTGCTGGATGATGCGGCGACGTCCACCGTTTTCAGCACGGTCGCGCGCAGCGTGGCTGTGAGACTTCAGGAAGATTCGGCGTATGACGCGGAAACGCGTCGCGAACTGGTCCATGCGGTGACGTCGTATGCCGTTCGTCAAACCGACACGTCGCTCATTCCCGCTCTGATTCCGCTTGTCGCGGGCGATAGCGCGACTTACGCGGCTACGACCAATGCGCTCTTGCTGCTCACGGCCGCCGATTCGGTGCCGGGCAGCCCGCGGTCAACGGCAGCAGAACGTCGCGCCGCGCAGCGCTTTTGGGAGCGTTGGTGGAGTGAACGTGGTGCGGCATTCGTGCTTCCACCGCGAGCAGCAGGCGACGCTGCGGCATCGCGCTGGTGGAGGCGCGCCAGTCGTTAGGTGGCAGCCCCGCAGCGTTAGGTGACGCCGACGTCGGCGGCCACACCCGCCGCGCTCGCGGGTAGCATCATCACCTTCTGCGCGGCCGGCTGCCCCACGTTGAAGAACTTCATGTTCTCGCTCGTGCCGGTATTGTTGTCGCGGGCGAGCCAGACCTGCGGGCTGTCGAACCAGTCGATCACGGGGATCGCCAGCGGCGAATCGGCCGTCGCCATGCCGGACGTCTGAATATTCACGAAGATCGTGCCACCCTGATTGAACGTGGCGGTCACGCGGAAGAAGCCGATGTAGAAGCACCACTCCTGCCGCACCGGGTCGAACATCACGTGGTGCAGCGAGATATCGCCCGCGTCGAGCCGGTTGGTCTTTGCGTTAGGCGCATACCCGGGCGTGCGTTCGTACATCTCGAACGTCGTGGCGTTGACATTCTTGCGCACGCGGTTGAGCGCCCACTGGCTGGGGTTGTTGTCGTCGTCGATGATGATGAGCGCGTCTTCCACGAAGCCGGCGCTGTTTGCCACGCTCACCGTGCGTGACGTCGAGGAAATTGCGCTGATGACCTGGCTGACGTTCTGATGCTCCAGGTTGAATACATGCGGACTCTTCGTTAGGCTCGCCAGATTGAGCGCCGGGCCGCTCCACATCCAGAACGTCGTGAAGATGTACCACTGGTTGTTGTAGTAGATCGGCGTCATGTGCGGACCCGGATAGCCGTTCGGTGAGTCCGCATCGGGTCCAGCGAGCAAGCCTTCCTGCGTCCATGTGCTTTCAGGGGCAGCGGCGCTGTACAGATAGACCCGGCGGAAACCATCCGAGCCTAACGCGTTGACGAACAACTTGTAGCGTTTGGCGGGATTCGGTTCCAGCAGATCTTTGACGCCGGCGATGATGCCAAGGTTCTGCAGCGTCGTCCCCGTCTGCTGCGGGATGATCGGATTCCCTGCGAATGGAGTCCACGTGATGCCACCGTCGGTCGACTTGGTGACGCCAATCGAGTTGTGCTGCGCCGAACGTCCGTTGAAGAAGAGCCACATCGTACCGTCATCTTCCAGCACACCCACTGCCATCTGCGTCTGCGCGGAACACCACGGCTGCGTCCCGGGCTGCGTCACGACGTTCGTGCGCTGCGGAGCGGCTCCTGACTGTAGCCAGAAGCGTCCGCCGAAGGACTCCCACAACTTGATGCTGTAGTTGTTGGCGAAAATGGTCGCCTCGTTAGCAGCGGCAAAAATCTTTGGTCCGTCGTCGAAGCGCGTCCATTCCACCACCGCGTTCCCGGTGTTCGTCGTGTCCGTCTGGAGCTTGCCGATGGTGAGCCAGAGCGTGGTCGAGCCGGTGTCACGGATGGAAGAGAAGGGAACCCAGTCGGTGAGCGCGAAGATCTTTGGGCCGCACGCTTCGATCTGCGCCGTCCCCGCCCCCGCACCGATCACGAACAGGCGCACGCGCGCATTCGTGGCGTCCCACTGGTAACCGTAGATGAGCGACGAATCATTCTGCCCCGATGGCGTAGAGCCGACAGTCGAGGACGTCGTCCACGTTTTGGTCGCGTCGTTCCAGAACTGCTGCACGCCGTTAGGCTGCCGGTAGTAGATGCGCGGCCGGCGCGTGCCGCTGACTGTATTGAAGTCGATGCCGATGTTTTCGATGGCGCCGAGGTTTGCGCTGGTATCGCAGGTCGGCGTCGTGGTGGTGTGCAGGATGCGCAGCGTGGCGTTGGGGTTATCCTGCGCGTTGCGCACACAAGCGGCGAAGATGTGGTCGGTGACGTGCGGAAATGCGCGGAGGATCCCCGCGCCGCTCGTGGCGGCGCCGAACAGCTCGAGCTTCGCTGTGGAGTCCGTGACCGTCACCGTGCCGTCGCCGGCGGTCACGGCCGTCCA
>JBFMFA010000733.1:0-2478 GCA_040753195.1 Gemmatimonadota bacterium
GCGCGAGTAACAGCTGCGACAAGTCTCGAGGTGCTGCTGTACGCTAGTGTGAACCGTGCCATGCAACTCGCCATCCAGAAAATCAGCGAGGTGCCGCAGAGCTTCTTCGCAGTTGATCGGTTCGTGGGTCATGTGGTGTCAAGATTGTATGTCGCGCCCGCGCATTCCGGCGTCTTGCGCGTGCTCCCACAGCGCTTTCTGTAGCAGCGATCGCCCGCGCGCCAAGCGCGATCGCACCGTGCCAATTGGCACGCCTAGCGTATCGGCGATCTCTTGATACGAGAGTCCCTGCACGTCAGCGCAGATCACGACGACGCGATACAAGTCAGGGACATTGTCGATCGCTCGAACCAGATCTTCCCGCAGCAGCTTGTCCAGAAATTCTTTCTCTGGATTGCTCCACCAGAGCAGAAACGGCTGATGCAATTTTTCAAAGAGTGAGAAGTCGGCGCTCTCGTCAGGCAGCTGCTCGGGCTCTGGACGACTGCTACGCCCGCGACGCTGAGCGAGGTACTCGTTCGTAAGGATCCGGAAGATCCAGCCGCGGAATCGGTCCGCGTCTTTCAGGCCCGCCAGCCCGAGCCACGCTTTGGCGACGGCTTCCGCCACCAGATCCTCGGCGTCCGCCGCGGTTCTCGTTAGGCGCCGGGCGGCGCAAACGAGATCCGGGAGAACGCCGAGTACTGAACGCTCGAACCACTCGGCGGTTGGAGCTGGGGCTCGGTTCATCGATTCAGCCACGTCGGATACAGCATGGGCCGAAGGTGCGAGCGTCGTGAGGGGCACCTCTTACTTCCTCTGTTTGCGCGGATCGTCGGTCGGGTTGACGTACGTCAGGCTCCACGGACCAACGCCGTGCAACTGGATCACAGTTTCCCCCTTGGCCGCGGCGAAGTGCCGCATTCCGGGCGCGAGCGCAGCGAACGTCCCCGTAGGCAGATCTTTGAGAGCGGAGGCTTCGAACTTGTCGCCCATACCCACCCGAAAAGTCCCCTGCACGACGGTGACGTGCTCCGTGACCGGATGAAAGTGCGCGGGAATGCGATACCCGTCCGGCATGCGTAGCCGCATCGTGAACTCGCCCGGCTTAGAAGGATCGCCTTCTACGACAGCCAAGTCGGCGCCGCGAGGAAGAATGGCGGGTGCCGCTCCCCAGGTGATCTTCCCTGGGAATGCGATGATCGCGTGCGATTCAGCAGCGCTTGCGCTGCTTTGAGCGGTTGCGGCGCCTGTACTTAAAACAAGACCAGCAGCGATGAGTGCGGTGCGCATCTGTTATCTCCGAAAGGGATTTGGGGAAGCGCGCCGGCCGGCCGCTGTACATGGGAACGATGCAGCCAACGCAAAATGGTTCCCAATCACGGCAGGATTTTGATACGCAGGCGACTAGAGTTGGCTCGCGCGGTTGAGAATGTGACAGCGACCGAGGCCCTGCTATGCCGCGAACCGACGGGCCATCAATTGTGATTCATGTCACAGCTGGTCGCTCCTCAATACTTCGGCTCCTGAGGTAGCCGAGCTCCATACCGAACAGGCTCGCTCCTGCATCTGCGGTCGCGATGATGGGGCTGTCGTGGCTCGAGGCCGCGATTTCGCGTACGACAGGGGAATCGATAGCGACGCACGCGCGGTAGAGGCATGGTCCACCTACAGCTCAGCCGCGATGCTCACCCGAAGCGCACTCGCCGGAATACAGAAGGGAGATCAACCAGCAACGGGCTGCGTGCGCGGAACGCTTCCGCATAACGAACGCCGACGAGGCTCCCCGTATAGCGATCTTCTGCCCCGTATCGATCCAGCAACTCGGCCTGATCCCCGCTGAATACTGACTCGTAGCACGCGAGTGCGGCGAGCTTGCGGTCGTACATCGCAGTGATGTCGATTGCGAAATCGAAGCGGTCCCACGGCGTTTCCATGCGACAGTGTCCGAAGAAGAGCCGATCGATCTCATGCGGATCAGTTCCGTGCAGCGCCTCCGCGCCGGGTATTTCGTCCCACTTGGGGAGGCGTGCATAGAAGACAGCGTTCACCGTGATGTCGGTAGCGGCCTTGTGATCCGGATGCACGCCGCAGCCCTCGGTCGTGAACACAAAGCGTGGCTTGTGCTGCCTGACGAGCCTTGCCACCGCGAGGCGCGCTTCGAGTGTGTCGCTGATTAGGCGGTCCTGAAAGCCTAACGCGACGCGATCGACGCCGAGTATTGCCGCGGCGCGGGCAGCTTGTTGGGCGCGAGCGCCACGCGGGGCATGTCGCGTAGGCTCGCCGCTGCAGAGGTCCACGAATAGCACACGCATCCCGGCGTCCGCGAGCTTTAGCGCCGTACCGCCCATGACAACCTCGAGGTCGTCGGGGTGGGCCGCCACAGCGACGACATCGTACACAGGCGCCACGCCTAACGCTTCATCGTTCACCATCGTCCTCCTTGTGACCTCTGCATACGGCTAGTGCTGTCGATCAATACCAGCCAGCGAGCCAGCG
>JBFMFA010000734.1:0-2478 GCA_040753195.1 Gemmatimonadota bacterium
TACAAACGCTCGATATGTCGATCTTCGGTGCCGTCCGCTATGCGATTCGGCAGCTCCTTCGCAGCCCCGCGTTCACGCTGGTCGCACTCTTCTCGCTGGCGATCGGCATCGGTGCGAACACGGCCGTGTTCACGATCGCGAATGCGCTGCTCTTTCAGCCGATGGATGTTGCGCGTCCCACCGAGATGGTGCGGGTGTATTCCGGCCAGCATAGTCCATTCGACTTCAGCGGATTCAGTGACCTGAAGCAACGCACGACGTCGTTCAGCGACGTCATCGCAGAAGAGTTCTTCGCGGCGGCGTTTCAGACGACGGGGGGCGAAGCGGTACGCACCGCGGTACAACTGACGAGTGGGAACCTTTTCACCGCGTTGGGCAAATCGGCGGCTGTCGGCCGCGTGTATGCGCGAAGCGATGATCGCACGCCGGGCGGGGAGAGCGAGGTTGTTTTAGCGCACACATTCTGGCGTTCGCGACTTGGGGCGGACTCCAGCGTGGTGGGACAGGTGGTGAGTCTCAATGGTGCGCCGTTTCGTGTGATCGGCGTGGCGCCTGAAGGGTTTCACGGCGCGCAAAGCGGGTGGCGTCCCGACGCGTTCGTTCCTATGGGTGACACACATGCGCTACTGCGCCTGCCGGCCGACAGCCTGGGCGGCGGTTTGTACATCACCGCGCGTCTCAAGCGCGACGTCTCGCAGAGCGTGGCGGGCGCCGACGTTATGCGGCTGGCCCGGCTGCGGGCGACAGAGGGCGGGCGCGACCCTAACGAGGAGTTGATCCGCGTGCTGCCCGCGCGCGGCATCACCGAAGAGGGACGCGACACGGTCACGATGGCAGCGCTGTTCGGGCAGGTCGTGGCGCTGCTGGTGCTGCTCATCGCGTGCGCGAATGTCGGCAATCTGCTACTAGGTCGGAGCGCGCGACGGCGCCGTGAAATCGGGATCCGTCTCGCGTTAGGCGCGCGCCGGCAGCGACTCCTGCGGCAGTTCCTCACGGAGGCCGGTGTGCTGGCGGCGCTAGGGACGGCGGGCGGCCTCTTGCTCACGAGCTGGGTCACGGCCGCGCTGTCCGGGACGATACCGGCAGAGTTGCCGATCAGCTTCGATTTTGCGATCGACAATCGCGTGCGGCTCTACGCCATTCTGGCGGCGGGCCTCACCGTCGTTCTTTTTGCGCTCGCCCCGGCGATGGTGAGCGTGAGGCAAGCGGCCGACGCGGTGCGCGATGACGCGCGCTGGGCGAGTCCGCGCGGCGTACGGCTGCGCAGTGCGCTGTTGATGGTTCAGATCGCGCTCGGAAGCGTGCTGCTCGTCGGCGCCATGCTTTTCACGCGCAGTCTGGCAAATGTGCGCGTGATCGATCCGGGCTTCCCGACCGCTAATCTGGTGGACGTCCGCGTGGAGACGGGCCAGGGCCGCTACACGGAGGAGCGCGGCGTGGCATTTTACGAACAGGTGCTCGAACGCGTGCGCGCACTGCCTGGCGTCGCGGGCGCCTCCGTGGCCCGTCTAACGCCGCTGACGGGGTCCAACAGCCAGACGACCTTTCTCCTGGAAGGTGCGCCGGAACCCGCGCCGAACACTCGTTTCTCGGAAGATCAGTTCGTCTATATCAACCGGGTCGGACCGCAGTATTTCAGCACCATGCAGATTCCGCTCGTCGCGGGCCGCGAGTTTACGGCGGCGGATCGGCTGGGAGCGCCCGAGGTGGCGATCGTCAGCGCCGCCATGGCGGCGCAACTCTGGCCTAACGAGAGTGCGCTGGGCAAACGTATCCGTATGGGAACGGCGCGGTCTCCGTTCGTGGAGATCGTCGGCGTGGCGCGCGACGTGAAATTCATCTCTCTCAACGAAGAACGCGGCAAGTTCGTGTACCTCCCCTCGTATCAGGGCTTTCACAACGAGGCCGTCATCCAGGTGCGTGTGCGCGCAGGGGGCGATCTCGCGGCCCTCAGCCGCTCACTCGGCGAGACGGTCCGTGCCGTCGATCCGGCGATCGCGCCACCGGGAGTGAATCCGACCGCCGAGAATCAGAAGATCATGCTTATTCCGGCCAAGGTGGGGGCGTCGCTCATGGCCGTGCTGGGTGGCTTCGCCGCGGTGCTGGCGGGGCTCGGCATGTTCGGCGTGACGTCGTATCTGGTCGCGCAGCGCACGCGCGAGATCGGCGTGCGCATTGCGTTAGGCGCGCGCCCAGTGCACGTGCTGCGTAGTGTGCTGGGCAGCACGGCTCGTCTCCTCGCGATCGGCGGCGCCATTGGGTTCGTCGCGGCGCTCGCCTTCGGCCGAGTCGTGGCATCGCAACTGCACGGCGTCAGCGGGAGCGATCCGCTGACGTTCGTGGTCGTGCCACTCACGCTTGGGCTCGTCGCCATGGTGGCCGGCTATCTGCCGGCGCGGCGCGCGTTAGGCGTCGACCCCACCGTGGCCATGCGCGCAGAATAAGCGTTAGGCAGCGGGTACACAACGGTACCGGCTC
>JBFMFA010000735.1:0-2469 GCA_040753195.1 Gemmatimonadota bacterium
GCGACGGGTGGGCTGGCGGAGGCATTGGCGCCCTTCTGCGAGTCGTTCGAGAAAGTGGTCCCGGAACTGACCTTGGTCGGGCTGCGCCTCGCGTTCGAACTGCTGAATCAGCCGGCGACCGTGCGCAAGCAGACGGCCGGCTGCGCGGTAAGTTGTTACCCGTCAGCAACTTATCTGACGCCATTCGGGCACCTCTCCCGACTTGATCGCCTGGCCGGGTGTGATTAGCTTCTGGGCCCTTAGCACTCCTTTACATTGAGTGCTAACAAACCCCCAAAACATCAATTCAGGAGGGCTGAACGCTATGGCTACGAAGAGCGCAGCGGCTACGAAGGTGAATCCGCTTGCCGACCGCGTGGTCGTCCGGGCGTTGGAGGACGCGGAAACCATGCGGGGCGGGTTGTACATCCCCGACACGGCCAAGGAAAAGCCGCAGCAGGGCGAAATCGTCGCGGTTGGTCCGGGACGGTTTGAAGACGGCAAGCGCGTGCCGATGGACGTGAAGGCGGGGGACAAGGTGCTCTACGGCAAGTACAGCGGCACCGAAGTCACCGTCGACGGCGAGCAGTTGCTCATTCTGCGCGAGTCGGACGTCCTCGCGATCATCAACTAGTACCGTCCGCACGCATCCACCTAACGAGATCAACTCCGATCAGGGGCATACGCAATGGCTGCTAAAGAACTCCATTTCAACACTGAGGCGAGGGCGGCGCTGAAGCGCGGCGTCGACAAGCTCGCCGAAGCGGTGAAAGTCACGCTTGGCCCGAAGGGCCGAAACGTCGTTATCGAAAAGAAGTTTGGTGCGCCGACCGTCACGAAAGATGGTGTGACAGTCGCCAAGGAAGTCGAGCTGGCTGACTCGCTCGAGAACATGGGCGCGCAGATGGTGAAGGAAGTCGCGACGAAGACGTCCGACATCGCTGGCGACGGCACGACCACCGCCACAGTGCTCGCTCAGGCGATTTTCCGCGAAGGACTCAAGAACGTCACGGCCGGCGTCAATCCGATGGCGCTGAAGCGCGGCATCGATCGCGCGGTGGTGACTGTCGTCGAAGAGCTGAAGAAGATCTCGGTCCCGACAGCCGGCAAAAAGGAAATCGCACAGGTCGCGTCGATTTCGGCGAACAACGACAAAGAGATCGGCGATCTCATCGCCGACGCGATGGAGAAGGTTGGCAAAGACGGCGTCATTACCGTCGAAGAAGCGCGCGGTATCGAGACGACGCTCGAGACTGTGGACGGCATGCAGTTCGACCGCGGCTACATCTCGCCCTACTTCGTCACGGATCCGGACAAAATGGAAGCGGCGCTCGAAGACGCGCTCATCCTGATCCACGACAAGAAGATCTCCGCGATGAAGGACCTCCTTCCCGTGCTCGAGAAGGTCGCCCAGTTCGGCAAACCGCTACTCATCATTGCCGAAGACATCGAAGGCGAAGCGCTCGCCACGCTCGTGGTGAACAAGCTGCGCGGCACGCTCAAGGTCTGCGCCGTCAAGGCGCCGGGCTTTGGCGATCGTCGTAAGGCGATGTTGCAGGACATCGCGATCCTCACGAATGGTCAGGTGATCTCCGAGGAAGTCGGCTTCAAGCTCGAGAACGCCGTGATCTCAGATCTCGGCAAGGCGAAGCGCATTGTGGTCGACAAGGACAACACGACCGTCATCGATGGCGCGGGTGAAGCCGATAAGATCAAGGGTCGCATCAAGGAGATCGACGCCGCGATCGAAAAGGCGACATCGGATTACGACAAAGAGAAGCTCCAGGAGCGCAAGGCGAAGCTTGCCGGTGGCGTCGCCGTGGTGAACGTTGGTGCCGCGACCGAGTCTGAAATGAAGGAGAAGAAGGCTCGCGTTGAGGACGCGTTGCACGCGACGCGTGCCGCCGTTGAAGAAGGCATCGTTCCGGGCGGTGGTGTGGCCTTCCTGCGCTCGCAGCGTTCGCTCAAGACACTCAAGCTCGAGGACTCTGACGAGCAGATCGGTGTCGAGATCGTGCGTCGCGCGTTGGAAGAGCCGATCCGCATGATTGCGCAGAACGCTGGCGCGGAAGGTTCGATCGTCGTCGAGAAGGTGCGTTCGTCGAAGGATGATGCTTTCGGCTACAACGCGCTGACCGATGCGTACGAGAACCTAACGCAGGCCGGTGTCATCGATCCCACCAAGGTCGCGCGCACAGCGCTGCAGAATGCGGCGTCGATCGCGGGGCTACTCCTCACGACGGAAGCGATCGTCGTCGAGAAGAAGGAAGAGAAGCCGGCGCCTGCGGGTGGTCCGCCGGGCGGCGGCATGGGTGGGATGTACTAACGAAGGGTTCTGAGTATCGAGCTTTGAGTTGATGGATGGGCCCCGGGCGATTCGCTCGGGGCCCTGTTCGTTAGGGATGCTTGCTGCGGTGCTGCTATAACGGTGGGACGACAGTTAGAACCAGCGTCGCTGACCGTGTTATGCCGTTCGCCGTTCCGGTGATC
>JBFMFA010000736.1:0-2464 GCA_040753195.1 Gemmatimonadota bacterium
GTCGGTTTCACGCAGCCCAAAGGGACGCGCAGCGGGCTCGGCGCACTCCAGTTAGGCGATTACGTCAACAAGAGGCTCGTGTATGCGGGCCGCGTCGGCACCGGCTTCAGCGACAAGCTGCTCAAAGAGCTGCGGAAGGAACTCGAGCCGCTCGTACGCGACGATCCGCCGTGCCTCGGCCCTGTGCACAAGCAGGACGCGGAGCCGCTGCCGAGCAGCGCGATCCCGGAAACCAAGACGACCACATGGGTCGAACCGTCGCTGGTGTGCGAGGTGCGCTACACAGAGTGGACGCCGGACGGCGCGCTGCGCCACCCGGCGCTCATCCGCATGCGCGACGATAAACCGCCCGAAGAATGCCAGCGGCAGGGATGGCAAGCGGACGAAGATCTTCCCGTTGCGTCGTCACCTAACGACTCAACCAGCGATGCGGTGGCGGAGGCGGCAGCACCGAAACGCAAGGTGCGCGAACAGCGCACCATCAGCTTCTCGAATCTGAACAAGATCTTCTGGCCCGCCGAGAAGTACACAAAGGGCGATTTGATCGAGTACTATCGAGCCATCGCGCCGTGGATCCTGCCGTACCTCAAGAACCGGCCCGTCGTGATGACGCGCTTTCCCGACGGCATCGACGGCAAGTCGTTCTATCAGAAGGATGCGCCGGAATTCGCGCCGGAGTGGATACGAACGGTTGGCATCTGGAGCGAAGACACGCAGCGCGAGATTCAGTACTTCGTGTGCGATGATGAGGAGTCGCTGCTCTACATCGCGAACCTGGGGACGATTCCGCTGCACATCTGGATGAGCCGCGTCGACACGCTGCAACTCCCCGATTGGTGCGTGATCGATCTCGATCCGAAAGACGCGCCGTTCTCCGACGTAATCAAGACCGCGCAGGTGCTGCATCGCATCTGCCAGGAGATTGGGCTCCCGGACTATGTCAAGACGACGGGGAAGACGGGTCTGCACATCATGCTCCCGCTGGGACAGCAGCTGACGTACGAGCAGACACGCACGTTAGGCGAGCTTCTTGCGCGACTGGTCATCAAGGAGTTGCCGGACATAACCACCATCACGCGCCACGTCACGAAGCGTGGCGACAAGGTGTACATCGATTATCTGCAGAATCGCACCGGCCAGCTGATCGTCGCGCCGTTCAGCGTGCGCCCGCTCCCGGGCGCTTCGGTGTCGATGCCACTGGTATGGGAAGAGGTTAACCAGTCGCTCAATCCACGCGACTTCACGATCAAAACGGCGCCTGCGCGCATGGACAAACTGGGTGCGGACCCGGTGCGGCCGGTGTTAGGGAAGAGTCCCGATTTGATGCATGTGCTCGCAAAGCTCGCCAACCTTCTCAAGGGCTAGAAGGCGTTGGCTTATCGGATGACAGTAGGAGATCCATGACGTGGACCGTTAGCGTTGACGACGCTCGCACCACTGCGGATTACGATGCTCCGGGTGAAAACGCCGGGACAGTATTCATCTGCGGTCACGGGGCAGGTGGGAACATGAGCGATCGGAGCGTTCTGGCTGTTACGCGAGAGCTCGTTAGGCACGGCCTGGGCGTTGTGCGCTTCAACTTCCTCTACAAAGAGAACCGGAGCGGGAGGCCGGACCCCATGCCGCTCCTCAAGGCGTGCTATGCGGCCGTCATCGATCACGTACGCCGGGAGTTGCGTCCCCAACGACTCATACTCGGCGGGCGCTCGATGGGAGGTCGAGTCGCGTCGATGTTGTGCGCCGATGGTGCAGCGTGCGACGGTCTCCTTCTCCTGGCATACCCGCTGCACCCTGATGGCAAGCCAGAGCAACTGCGCGACGCACATCTCCCGGCGATCAAGGTGCCAGTGCTCTGCTTCAACGGTACGCGCGACACGATGTGCACGCCGGAACTGATGGATCGAGTCCTCACGCACGTGACGACGCCCTGGACGATGCATTGGCTCGACGGTGCGGATCACAGCTTTCACGTACTCAAGCGCTCCGGGCGGACGGACGCGGACGTGCTGGCGGAAGTCGGTGTAGCGGTCGCCGGTTGGGTGGCTCGACTCGGCGCGCATCAGGCTCCAACCGCCTGACGCTGAGTTACTCCACGCGAACCGGTACGCGGGCGAAGAGCAAGCCACCACGGCCGGCGCCGCGGAATTCGACGCGCATGAGACCCTGTCGCGCCGGGGTGACCTCGAAGTCGTACGTCTCACCCATGGCGATGAGTTGCCGGGCTGGAAGCGTTAGGCGCTGCTGAGGTGCCAGGTCCGCGCCATCTTTCGCGACGAGTCGCCAGTTCACCAGGAGCGAGTCCGTGAGCGTCGCCGTCGCGCTGTCCGGGCGCGACGTCAGAATCACCAATCCACTCGGCACCACCACAGTGAGGTTGATGATGCGTAGTCGCGTCGTCTCTCCCAATCGCAAACGAATTGTGTCCGGGTTCACCTGCCCATTGACCTCTACTGCCGGTGTCGAA
>JBFMFA010000737.1:0-2459 GCA_040753195.1 Gemmatimonadota bacterium
TTTATCCGTTTTCGCTCAACACAGAAAGGCGTGGTGCGGGTCCGGTAACCGGAGATCCCGAAATGAAACGATTCTCCCTTCTTGCGGCGCTTGTGGCCACCGCGCTGCCGCTGGCCGCGCAGAACGCGCGGGTGGATTCCGTGTTCGCGCAGTACGATCGCAAGGACTCGCCCGGCTGTGCGTTAGGCGTCTTTCGCAACGCGCAGATCGTCTATTCGCGCGGGTACGGCATGGCCAATCTCGAGCTGAACGTGCCGATCACGCCGGAGCACGTCTTTTACGTCGGGTCGGTGTCGAAGCAGTTCACCGCGATGAGCATCGCCCTGCTGGTTCGCGACGGCAAGTTATCGCTGGACGACGAGGTTCGCCGACACATCCCGGAGCTGTCGGATTTCGGCCGTCCGATGACGATCCGGCACCTCGTGCATCACATGAGCGGCCTGCGCGAGAAGTGGGACCTCTTTCAGATGGCGGGGGTGCGTGACGGCGACGTGATTACACAGCACGACGTCGTCGAACTCGTTAGGCGTCAGCGGGAGCTGAACTTCCCCTCGGGGGAGGAACATCTCTACAACAACACGGCGTACGATCTCCTCTCGACGATCGTCACGCGTGTGAGCGGCAAATCGCATCGGGAGTTCGCCCAGGAGCGCATTTTTGGCCCGTTGGGGATGACGCACACACGCTATGTGGACGACCGGTATCTCGTGTTGCCCGGCCGTGCGGACGCCTACGCCCCGCGGCGTGCCGGCGGGTGGGTCACCGCCAACATCAATACCGTGGAGACGACAGGGTCGGGCGGCGTGCACTCGACGATCGCCGATCTGCAGCGTTGGGATGAAAGCTTCTACAGCCATACGCTGGGTGGACCGCAGCTGACGGCGCTGGTGCAGACACCGGGAACCTTGAACAGCGGCGAGAAGCTGTCCTATGCATTCGGCCTTACGATCGATGAATACGGCGGTCGCCGGCGCGTGCAGCACGGCGGCGCGTTAGGCGGCTATCGCGCCATGCTCATGCGGTTCCCCGACGAACACTTCTCGGTGGCGATGTTATGCAATGCGGCGAACGCCAATACGGGACTGCTCGCCGAACGTGTGACCGACGTGTACCTCGCCAAACCGGCCATGGTGGCGAGCGGCGACGGTGCCGCCGCGGTGCCGTTTGGTGAAGACCAGCCTGTGCGCTATGTCGGCGCCTATCTCAACCTGCAAACCGACGAGCTGCTGCGCGTCGGTGAACGCGCCGGCGCGCTCACAATCGCCGGGAACACACCGCTCGTTCACGAGGGCTCCCATAGGTTCCGCGTCAACACATCCGGGCTGAAACTCACCTTCGACGTTCCACATGCCGGAAGCGCGCAGCGCGTCCGCGTGACCCGCGCCTCCGGGCGCGCCGTGACGTACGAGCGCGTCCCGGCTTTGCCCGCCAACGTCCCGTTAGGCGACTATGCAGGGATGTATCGCAGCAATGAAGCGGACGCAATGTGGCGCGTCGTTGTGCGCGATACGATGCTCACGATCTTCAATACGCCCGTCAGCGCGGGCACAGAGCTTACACCCGTTTTTGCGGATGCGTTTACGACCGCGGGCTGGCTTGTGCGATTCCATCGCGAGGCAGGCGGGCAGGTCGATCGACTCACGGTAACGACGGGTCGCAGCCGTCGTGTGGTGTTCGAACGGGATCGCGAGCGTTAGGCAGCGTCCGAGTCGGCAGCCTCAAGCGCGTGCGCGCTTTGGCTCTGATGTCGCGGCCTACGATGGGACTTGACCGTCCCCAGTACGCGACCCTCTTTTTCGACCTATGTCATTGAAGCGTCGCGAGTTCCTGAAAATCGCCGGGATGCAGGGTGTCACGCTGCTCGCCGCATGCCGCAGTGCTGCACCACCCGCGTTTGTACCGCCTGGCCCGCTCCCCCCGATGCCGCAGCGTGCTCCGACGCAAGGCGGCACCACCTACGACGTTATCGTCATCGGCGCCGGCGCCTTCGGCGGCTGGACTGCACTCAACCTGCGCCAGCTAGGGATGCGCGTTCTGCTCGTGGACGCGTACGGTCCCGGGAATTCGCGGGCCACATCCGGCGACGAGACGCGCGGCGTGCGCACGTCATACGGGGACAAATCGGGCGCAACGGGCGAGCAGTGGATGCGTTGGGCCAACGAAGCGATTGTGAGGTGGACGGCATGGGACGCGGAGTGGCAGAAGCAGTTCCGCACGCAGTTGTTCTACACAACCGGCGACATCATCCTGCGCAAAGAAGCGGACAGCTTCCAAAAACGCACCAAGGAGCTGTGGGACAAAGTCGGCATCAAACACGAAGTGATGCCGGTCGACGAAGTGAAGAAGCGTTGGCCCATCGTCGACACGACGGAGATCGGCTATGTGCTGTACGAACCGCAAGCCGGTGTCGTGCGCGCGAGGCGCGCATGCGAAGAGGTCGCCGAGGTTTACAAGATGCG
>JBFMFA010000738.1:0-2452 GCA_040753195.1 Gemmatimonadota bacterium
TTGCGTCGCCATGTGACGCAGCGCACAATTTGGCTCGTTAGGCGCCTGACGAGTTCGTCATGGCGACGCTCCACGCCGCTGCGTCAGCGGCATCCACATTGCAGCGCCGTGAACCATTCCCGCTGACGTTTTGACGCAGCGAACTCTTCGGCAATTTTCAATACAGGAGCACGAGTATGATGCACCGCGTACGCTTGCTAGCGGCCGCTGCCGCTATGTCGTCCTTTGTTCTCGTCACGGCGTGCGATGACGACGATGATCCGAGCGGCCCCCCTGACGTTGATCGCACCAACTTCACGGCCACCCTCAGTGGCACGAGTGAAATCCCTTCGGTAACTACAACAGCGAACGGTACGGGGGCGTTCACACTGTTCGACGATGACAGTTTGACCTTCACGCTCCAGGTCGCAAGCATCGACTCGGTGACATCGGCGCATATTCACGCCGGCGAAGCCACCACTGCGAGCGGAACCATACTGTTCGCATTCCCGGCCACCACGCCGCCGCAGAACTTTACGGCGATGGCCACCCTGCACACCGGGACGATCACGCCGACGTCGTCGGGCTTCAGCAACGCCTTTACATGGGATTCGCTGCTCACACGACTGGATAACGGTACGGTGTACGTCAACGTGCATACGCGAAAAAACGCCGGTGGAGAGATTCGGGGTCAGATCACCGAAGTTCCATAAGTCTTTGATCACGGCAATACGCCTGACGACAACAGAAGCGGTGGGCTGCTGCGCAGTGACGCAGCAGCTCATCGACGCGCGTCGAATCACGACGCGTGACAATGTCTGGCCACAGCACCTGCAATAACTCGTGACGCCCTGTTTCATTCTCCCTGATCTCAGAATGACCACCAAGACAGGGAGACATAACGTGATGCATAACGTACGACGCTGGTCGGCGCGCGCGAGCGCAGCGGGATTTGCGTTGTCTGTGGCCGCGCATGCCGTGGGCGCTCAAGCATGGTCGTACCCCGCGTTTCAACCACCGCGGATCGTCGAACGTGAATTCAATGTTGGTGTTTCCGACGGCGGCATCGGTGGCGTGAGCGCGCTCTTTCAGTGGCGCGAACAAACCGGTGGACGCACGCAGCTCGGATTGGACGCAGGGATCGCGGACCCCGAGCGCGGAGATCCGGTCATCTTTGTCGGTGGACATTTTGCGCAAGCGTTAGCGAGCGCAACGACCGAGACGCCGCTGGATTTTCTCCTGACCGTTGGCGCGAACGCGGCGATTGGTGACAACGCGTATTTCCGGCTTCCGGTAGGCGTGGTTGTCGGCCACCGCTTTCCATTGGAAGGAAATCTCGCACTGACGCCATATGTGCATCCGCGACTGTCGCTCGATCTCTGCAACGACTGCGGAAGTGACGAAACCGATTTCGGTCTGGTCTTCGACATCGGCGCGAGCCTCGAGCTTACGCGCTCCTTGTCGCTGCGCGGTAGCGCCTTCTTTGGCGGGTCCAACATCTTCGACGATGACGGTTTCGGAATCTCCCTCTCGTGGACGCCAGGAGCGTTGGCGAGGAAACTGTTTAGGCGTTAGGCACAGGCGTAAGGCGTAAGGCGTAAGGCGTAAGGCGTAAGGCGTAAGCTTACGCGGTCGGCGCCGTCGCTAAGAGTTCCAGTACCAACTCGCAGGATGCGTCGGCGGCGCCCAGCCCGCTCTCCACAAGGCGTTGGGCGCGCTGGCCCACGCGATCGCGTTCAGGGCGATCGCCGAGCCAACGCACGAGTTGAGACGCCAGGTCGCGCGCGTTCGTGACGGACGCGCCGCCTTCGGCCTTGAGCAGGGCGTGCGCATCGGCGCTGTTCTTGTGTCGCGGGCCGAAGACCACCGGCGCACCAAACGCCGCCGGCTCCAGCACAGAATGCAAGCCCGCTGCGTGAAATCCGCCGCCGACATACGCTGCCGTCGCAACGGCATATAGCTCGCCCAACACGCCGACACGATCGACCAGCAAGACATCCGCCGAGAGGCTGTCATCGAGCTGGCCGAGCCGTCTGAGCGACAAACCGTGCCGCTCGGCCCAACCTTCGATCGGCGTTAGGTGCCTCTCGGTCGGTTCGTGCGGCGCGATCACGAGTCGTGCGTCAGGGATGGCGCGACGGACCTCGAGCCAGGCGGGCTGCAGGACCTGTTCGTCGCCGGGCCACGTCGAGCCGGCGACGAGCGTGGGTCGCGGTGACGCCACCCGCGTGAGGAACGGGGAGCTGAGATCTGTTGCCCGCGCGCGCGTCCAGGTTTGGTCGTAGCGGGAGTCGCCGGTTACACGCGCGCGCTCAGGCCGCACACCTAACGTCACAAGCCGGTCGCGATCCTCCGCCGAGATTGCACCCACGAGGTCCAAGGTCGCATAAGCGTCGCGCAGAAACGCCCGGGCAGTGGTGCCTAACCGGGAAGATGCTGCCCCAACGGTACCACTTACGATGCCGAGCCTAAC
>JBFMFA010000739.1:0-2447 GCA_040753195.1 Gemmatimonadota bacterium
GTCCCGTCGCGCCTCCGGGTCAGTACCGCGTTAGGCTGATCGTCGGGCGGGATACGCTCACGCAGCCGCTGACCGTGCTTCCAGATCCGCGCCTCAAGGTGACGGAAGCAGAATACCGCGCACAGTTCGCCCTTGCGTCAAAAGCTGTTGAGCGCATCAGCGAGATCGCGGAAACGACGACGCGCATCGAAGACCTGCAAAAACAGCTCGACGAGCGCGTGCGCCAGACGGGCGGTCAGCCGTTCGCCGATCGCGTGCGCGACGCCGCGAAGCCGTTGCGCGAAAAGCTCGAAGGTGTTCGGCGTGAGATCGCTGAGGTGTACTCACATACCGATCAGATCACGCTGCACTACCCGGTCAAGCTGTACAATTGGTTCATCACGCTCAACGCTCAGGTCCAGGACGGTGACGGTGCGCCCGCCAAACAGCATAACGAGATCTATGCCGACCTGGCCGGCAAGCTGAACGCGCAGCTGGAGTTGCTGAACACGATCGAAACCGGCGATGTCACGGCATTCAACAGGTTGTTGCAGGAGCTGCAGGTACCCGGTGTATATGTCCCACCGCGGAAACGGCCAACCGCTTCTTGAAAGGGGGTCGGATCTTTACTAAGGCAATTATCCTGGCGCGAGGGCTCGGCTCTCGCATGCGCGAGCAAGACGCTGGCGCCACGCTGAGCACCGAACAAGCGGACGCAGCCGCCTCGGGTCACAAGGCGATGATGCCACTCGCCTTTGGACGACCATTTCTCGACTGGGTTCTCAGCGGACTTGCTGATGCCGGCGTCCGCGACGTGTGTCTGGTGATCGCTCCCGACGACCGCGCGATCCGCAAGTACTACTCCGCGCTGACCCTAACGCGGCTGCGCATCAGTTTCGCTGTGCAGCCGCACGCGCGAGGCACCGCAGACGCCGTGCTCGCTGCAGAACCGTTCGCGCGGGGTGATCTGGTGCTGACGCTGAACGCCGACAACTTCTACCCAGTCGATGCGTACCGTGCTCTGGTTTCGTTAGGCGCACCGGCATTGGCCGCCTTCGAGCGCGAATCGCTGATCAACTACGGGAATATCGGTGAGGAGCGGATCGCGAAATACGCGCTCGTGCAGGTCGATCAGCACGGCACCCTGCGCCGCATCGTCGAGAAGCCCGATCCCGCGACGATGGCGGCGTGGGTCGACACGAAATTCGTCAGCATGAACCTCTGGATGTTACCGCCTGAGATTTTCACAGCGTGCCGCGCGATCGAGCCATCTGTCCGAGGCGAGCTCGAGCTCCCCGCGGCCGTGCAGTACGCGATCGACAGGTTAGGCGTGCAGTTTCGCGCGGTACCGATTCGAGGCGCAGCGGCAGGTGTGCTCGACTTGACCGGCCGCACCGATATTCAGTCCGTGACCGAGCGACTCGCGACGCGACGTCCCGTGCTCTAGGGAATGAATTTCGGCCGCGTATCACGCTCGGCCAGTGTTTTCCCCAGTTCGTGCATGAGCGTCGCCACTCGCGCGAGTTTGCCATAGTCGATCAGCTGCGGCTCATCGGTTGCCTGGTGATACTGCGCATGCAGACCCGTCGTTAGGAAGACGATCGGGATCCCCTTCGACGCATAGTTAAAGTGGTCGCTGCGGTAGTAGATGCGTTCCGGGTGTTCCGTCGTGTCCCACTCGCGATTGAAGATGAACGGCTTGGCCTGCCGCGCGTTCACAGAATCGAGCACCTCTCCGAGGACCTTGCTCTGCGCGTTAGGCGCCGCGCCGGGCCCGACCACATACAGCGAGTCCGGATGGTTACGGCCGATCATGTCGGCGTTGATCTGCGCCACGATAGAATCAATTGGTACCGTGGGATGCGCCGTGAACCACGCCGATCCGAAGAGTCCCAGCTCCTCACCGATGTGCCACACAAAGAGCGCCGAGCGCGGTGGTTTCGGATTCTGCGCCCAGGCGCGTGCGACCGCGAGCAAGCCGACGCTTCCGGATCCATCATCGTCCGCACCATTGAAGACGGTGTCCTTGCGCTCCGGCGTCGGCGGGAGCACACCGACATGGTCGTAGTGCGCCCCAAACGCGACGTATGTGCCGCGGCGCGCCGGGTCACTCCCCGATACCTTGGCGACGATGTTGTACGTCGACACCGTATCGACACGTTCGCTCAACTGCGCTTGAAACCTCGAACCCGTTAGGACGCGCGAGCGATCGTTCGCTGGCCAATCGGGCGGCAGGAACGGAGACCCTTGCTCGAGGCGCGCGATGGCGACCATTGGAAAAGGTCGCGGGCGATTCGGCGCGGCGGCGGGATCGTCAGTGAGTAGCTCGAGCTGCTGCTGCGAAAACTGACCTTGCGCCAGCTTGAAGATGGAATCCGGCACGAGCAACACAATCGCCGCTGGTTGGCGTTGTATGAGTCCGCCGAGCCGCGTGAAGGCGCTCTGGATGGAACCGTAGCGCGCGCGAG
>JBFMFA010000740.1:0-2444 GCA_040753195.1 Gemmatimonadota bacterium
CTGAAAGTGTTATCACGCTTTCGGCGCTGAGTCTGGCGCTGCTCGCGTTCAGCCCGTGGCTCATGCTCCTCCTCGCCGTCGCCGTGCTGCCGAGCTTTCTCGGCGAGGTGCGCTTTTCGGCGCTGCAGTATTCACTGATGTTCCGCTGGACGCAGCCTCGGCGGCAGCTTGACTATCTGCGCTTTGTGGGCGCGAGTGACGAAACGGCCAAAGAGGTGCAGCTCTTCGGGCTGGCGCCGTGGCTCACGGAGCGCTTTCGACGACTCTCCCAATCGTGGTACGACGAGAATCGCCGGCTGGCGATCCGCAAAGCACTCGCCAGTTCGGGGTTGTCGCTCATCAGCACCGTCGGCTACTACTCGGCGTACCTCATCATCATCGCGCGGACGATCAGCGGCGCGATCACGTTAGGCTCACTTACGTTTCTCGCGGCGTCGTTTGCGCGCGGGCGGGACCTGATTCAGGGCTTGTTAGGCTCGCTGTCGAGCATCTACGACGAGAGTCTCTATCTGCGCGACCTGTTCGTCTTCTTCGAGATGCAGCCGACGATCGCGTCGCGGAGCGGCGCCGTGCCCGTGCCGCGTCCGATGCGTGAGGGGTTTGTCTTCGACGACGTCGGCTTCAAGTACCCGGGGAGCGATCGTTGGGCGCTGCGGCACGCGAGCTTTCAGCTGCGCCCCGGTGAGCGCTTGGCGCTGGTCGGAGAAAACGGGGCAGGGAAGACGACCCTAACGAAGCTCCTCGCGCGGCTGTACGATCCGACGGAAGGGCGTATTACACTCGACGGGATCGACCTGCGCGAATACGATCTCAAGTCGCTGCGCGAAGCGATCGGCGTGATTTTCCAGGACTACGTGCGCTACGATTTTCGTTTCGACGAGAACATCGGCGTGGGAGAGATCCGCGAGACGGGTGCGTATCTCGACGCGGTGACGAACGGGGACGCGCCGCCTGAAATGCGTGCCGCGGCGGACAAATCGCTCGCAGTGTCGCTCCTCCCGCGCCTCCCCGCGAAGTGGCGGCAGATGTTAGGCAGGCGCTTCGATGAGGGCGTTGAGCTGTCCGGCGGAGAGTGGCAGAAAGTCGCGCTCGCGCGGGCCTACATGCGCGACGCGCAGGTGTTCATTCTCGACGAGCCGACGGCGTCGCTCGACGCGCGCGCAGAATACGATGTATTCCTGCGCTTTTCGGAGCTCATGGCTGGCCGTGCCGCCGTGTTGATCTCGCATCGCTTTTCGACGGTGCGGATGGCCGATCGGATTCTCGTCCTGCAGCACGGAACGATCATCGACGAAGGGACGCACGCTGAGCTGGTGGAGCGCGGCGGGCTGTACGCGGAGCTCTTTGCGATGCAGGCCGAGGGGTACAAATGAGCAGCTACATTCTGTTTATCATTTCCTTGGCGAAGCCAGACGTGCTCGTTAGGGTCGCTCCTTCCATGAGCCGCTCGAAGTCGTAGGTGACCTTCTTGTCGGCGATCGTTCGCTCGAGCGAGGCGATGATGCGGTCGGCGGCTTCATCCCATCCCAAATAGCGCAGCATCATCTCGCCGGAGAGGATCACAGATCCCGGATTCACCCGGTCCTGATTGGCGTACTTCGGCGCCGTGCCGTGCGTTGCCTCGAAGACGGCGTGGCCTGTCACGTAGTTGATATTCGCGCCGGGCGCGATGCCGATGCCGCCGACCTGCGCGGCCAGCGCGTCAGAGATGTAGTCGCCGTTCAAGTTCGGCGTGGCGATGACGCTGTATTCCTTGGGGCGCGTGAGAATTTGCTGTAGGAACGCGTCGGCGATCACGTCTTTGATCACAGTCCCGTTAGGCAGCCGGCACCACGGACCGCCGTCGATCTCCACAGCGCCGAACTCTTCGCGCGCCAGCGCATATCCCCAGTCACGGAAGCCGCCCTCCGTGAACTTCATGATGTTCCCTTTGTGTACCAGCGTCACGTTGGGGAGTGAGTATCGCACGGCGTGGTTGATCGCGGCGCGCACCAGCCGTTTCGTCCCTTCGACCGAGATCGGCTTGATGCCGATGGCGCTCGTGTCGGGGAAACGAATTTTCTTCACACCCATGTCATTGCGTAGAAAGTCGACGAGCTTGCGCACGTCGGGTGTCCCCGCTGCCCACTCGACGCCCGCGTAGATGTCTTCGGTGTTTTCACGGAAAATCACCATGTTGACATACTCAGGGTGCCTAACCGGAGATGGAACGCCGGCAAAATGCCGCACCGGTCGCACGCACGCGTAGAGATCCAGCTGCTGCCGAACCGCGACGTTCAGCGAGCGTACGCCGCCGCCCACGGGCGTACCTAACGGGCCTTTGATCGCGACCAGATATCGCTGGATCGTTTGCAGGGTTTCGTCAGGCAGCTCCGAGGTGCCGCGCGCCTTCGCCTTTTCGCCGGCGAACACCTCCAGCCAGGCGATCTTGCGCTGACCGCCGT
>JBFMFA010000741.1:0-2441 GCA_040753195.1 Gemmatimonadota bacterium
ACTGGCGACCGTCAGCAGGAAGGTGTCGGACCTCGAAGCCCACCTAAGAACAAAACTTCTCAACCGTTCAAACCGGCGCCTGACACTCACGGACGCCGGCGAAGCGTACGTCGCCGCGAGCAAACGTATTCTCCAGCAGATCAATGAAGCAGAGCGCGCCGCGGCCGGCGAATACATCGCGCCACGGGGAGACCTCGTCGTCACGGCGCCCATTGTGTTTGGACGGCTGCACATGGTGCCACCAATCGCGGCATTTCTCGAAGCCTATCCAGAGGTCGACGTGCGCTTGGCACTTGCCGACCGGGTCACAAATCTTATGGAAGAGCACATCGATGCGGCCCTGCGCATCAGTCTCCTCCCCGACAGCACGCTTCTGGCGACAAAGGTTGGTGAAATACGGCGCGTCGTATGCGGCAGCCCAGCCTATTTCGATAAGCACGGGACTCCCGCAAAGCCCGCCGACCTAAGTGAGCTTTCATGCATCACTTTCGAGGGACAATCCAACCCGCAATCATGGAATTTCGGGACTGCAAAGGCGCCCGTAGTGGTGCCCGTCCATTCCAGGCTTATTGCGACGACGGCGGAAGCTTCGATCGACGCAGCTAAACTCGGAGCCGGCGTAACGCGAGTGCTGTCTTATCAAGTCGAAGATGCCGTTCGTAAAGGCGAGCTCGTCACTATTCTGGAAGATTTCGAACCACCCCCAATTCCTGTCAGTCTCGTCTACCGCGGCGGAGGGATGATTCCTCTCAAGCTTCGCGCGTTCCTTGACTTTATGACCCCACGATTGCGGGCGAGTCTCTCTCAGGCCAAATCACGGAGTGCAAAGCCACAGGGGCGCCCGGAGGAGAACGAAGCTGACACAGCACCGGCGGCCAGCACTGGGCCGCGCAAATCACGAAAGGCGGCCGACCAGTCGGCTTAATGGTGGGCGGCGCGTCCGGTCTGTCGTGGGGGCAAACTACGTCCTTCCAAGAAATGGAAGATAACGTTCCAACTCTACAGTATTTTACCAATACGGCTGGCCATCTACGTTTGTCTCTCCCATCAACGAGAAGACGAGTGCCATGACCCGACCCCCACTTCCCCCGTTTTCCAGAGAGAGCGCTGTCGAAAAAGTCCGCCTTGCCGAAGACGGCTGGAACGGGAGGAATCCCGAAAAGGTCTCGCTCGCCTACACGCAGGACACGGTTTGGCGAAACCGCGCGGAATTCGTGAATGGACGAAGCGAGGTCGTTGCCTTCCTCACACGCAAGTGGGCAAAAGAGCTCGATTACCGGCTGATCAAAGAGCTCTGGGCGTTTTCCGAGAACCGCATCGCCGTTCGCTACGCCTATGAATGGCATGACGACAGCGGAAACTGGCTTCGCAGCTACGGAAACGAGAACTGGGAGTTCGCGCCGGATGGTTTGATGCATCGGCGTTTCGCATGCATCAATGACTTGCCGATCGCCGAAGCCGATCGCAAGTTTCACTGGCCGTTGGGTCGCCGGCCGGACGATCATCCCTCCCTTAGCGAACTGGGACTGTAGCCCCCGCTCATTTCGTGGCGAGGCCACGACGATGCTTGGCGCACCGCCGTGCAGCCAAGGGTAAGTCCTGCTCGGAGTTTAGTTATGCCGTTAGTCCGCAATGCCGACGCCGTCCTGCACTATGACGTCGTTGGAGAAGGTGAACCCCTCCTCATCTTGCCTGGGCTGGCCATGGATATCGGTCCGTGGCGGCCGCTGGCGTCAATGCTGGTCGGCTTCAAGATCGTGCTTATGGACAATCGAGATGCCGGCGGAAGCTCTACGACCGCACAGCAATACACTCTGTCGGATATGTCGGCAGACGTTCGTGCCGTTCTCGACGATCTTGGCCTCGACCGAGTCAACATCCTTGGTCATTCGCTCGGCGGGCAGATCGCGCAAGAGTTCGCGCTGCGCGATCCGAACCGCGTGCGCAAACTGATCCTCGCGAACAGCTGGGCGCGGACAGATCAATATCTGGCGAACAAATTCGAAACCTGGCGGATATTGAAGAGGCATCTCCCTGATGCGCACTTCCGTGAGGTCATGACCTTCAATCTGAGCCATCCCGACGTGCTCGCGAGTGCTCCGCTTCACGCGATCACGGCGCTTACGAACCCGCTCTTTCACGATCAATCCGCAGATGCATTCTGTCGAGGCGCGAACGCTGCAAGTCAGGCTGACACGCTCGATCGCCTTACCGGTCTGGTGAGGCCGACCTTGGTGATTTCAGGCGAGCGTGACGTCGTCTTGCCTGCCCCCTATTCCGACGAACTGACCAATGCAATTCCCAATGCCACGAGAATTCGTCTTGAGACGGCTGGCCACGCGGCCCCTTGGGAAGCATCGGAGATATTCGTGAATGAGGTTCGGAGCTTTCTGAAACGACCTGCTTGACCACAAGGCTACGGTGCGCCGCGCAGAATATGT
>JBFMFA010000742.1:0-2441 GCA_040753195.1 Gemmatimonadota bacterium
GTCGACTTGGGGCGGTAGTCCAGAATGCTCGGCGGAGGCAGCTCGGGAGCCTGACAGACGTTGGGTCTTATCTCTGTCGTTCCTGGTGGGCACTCCTGACCGGGCTGAATGCGCGTACCGCCTCGCCCGGGCTGAGCGGCAGTCTGGCTGCCGACGACGAAAAGGGTTACAGCGGCGATGACAAACTCGCGGCGCATCGGGACTCCGAATGGGAAAGGTGGAAACTGCACTCTGGGCGGCGACTTCGCTGGGCGAGCCTTCGCTCGTCTAGCGGTCGTGCCAGTGGCCGTGTTCGGCCGACCATACACGGCCGGAGTTCGCCGGTTCGTCCCGGAGGGCGAGAAGGACACCAAGCGCTATCACTGCGGCCGCCCCCAGCGCGAACAAAAGCCGCGACCGCATGACCAGGCGGCGCCGTTTCCGTTCCTTATTTTCGCGTTCCAGCGCTGCGCGCTGCCGGCGCGCTTCCCGCTTAGCAGACATTGCTGACTCCGTGCAAAGACTCGGGACCCTCCTTTACCGCCAAAAGGTCGGCTCTGTTATCGTCGCTGTCTACTCTGGTTTGCAGACTCTTCAGAACTCAGCGAGACTTCATTCGTAGTACCGGCTATGTACGCGACCTGCCTTTTCTGCAACAAGCCGCTCGGTCGCAATGAGTCGATCGAGACGTTCCCGGTGGGCGAGCGGCTGGCCTTCGATGCGGCGAAAGGTCGACTTTGGGTTGTGTGCCGGCAATGCGAGCGTTGGAATCTCTCGCCGCTGGACGAACGCTGGGAGGCTATCGAGACGGCCGAGAAGCTGTATCGCGACACGAGGCGGCGAGTTGCCACGGACAACGTCGGGTTGGCGCACCTTCGTGACGGCACCACACTCGTTAGGATCGGCCAGCCACAGCGCCCCGAATTCGCGGCATGGCGCTACGGCGATCAGTTCGGCCGTCGGCGACGACGGCAGGTGCTCGCGGCCGGCGGGGCCGTAGCGGCGATTGGTGCCGTGGCAACAGGAGGTGCGATTGCGGGCATCGGGATTGGAGCGTTTGGATGGGTGATCGTGCAACTCGGCCAAAACGCGTTCTACGGGAATCCGGAGAGTGTGGTGGCCAAAGTGCGAACGGAAGATGCCGGGATCGTCCACGTTAGGCGCCGGCACCTGGCGGAATCGGCGATCTCCCGTGCCGACGACGGGGCCATGGCGCTCTATCTACGTTTCAAGAATGGCAGTGGCCACTACGTCGGTCGCGAAGCAGAGCGGATCGCGTCGATCGTTCTCCCCAAGGTGAATCGGTTCGGCGGCGGGCGGCGCGCGGTGTCCGATGCGGTGAGTGAAATCGAGTATTCGGGGAGCGCTGAGGCGTATCTCCATCGCCTAACGAGTTCGGCGCAGGGATCTGCGCGTCCGTACCCCGCCCGACGCTCACGCTGGAGTGGCCACTACGACTTCTACAAATACGGCCTCTTTTCGCTGCCAGGTCCGCAACGCCTGGCCCTCGAGATGGCGTTGCATGAAGAAGCGGAACGACGCGCGATGGAAGGTGAGCTCGCCGCCTTGGAAGATGCATGGAAAGAAGCAGAGGAGATCGCTGCCATCGCCGATAACCTGCTACTTCCTGAATCCGTCGAAACGGCGTTCGCGGAAATGAAGCGAAAGGGCGACTAGAAGAGTTTGCCGCCTAACGGCACGGGCTTATCGGGCACACACAAGACGACATGGCCTGATTCATCAGGGAAGCCGGTGACGAGACATTCGGATTTCATGGGACCGATCTGCTTCGGCGGAAAGTTCACGACCGCGACGACCAGTCGTCCGACAAGCTCTTCGGCCGTATAGCGCGCCGTGAGCTGAGCGCTGGACTTCCGAGTGCCAACGTCGGGACCGAAGTCGACGTGCAGGATGTACGCCGGCTTGCGTGCCTGAGGAAACACCTCCGCCTTGATCACGCGGCCGACACGAAGTTCAACCTTCTCGAAGTCGTCCCACGAAATGGTTTGCACAGCGTACGCCTCGACGAGTAAACGTTAGGCGGCGAGCAGCACGCCGATTGCCCCGACGATCGCGACGAGCAGCGCGCCGGGAATCGCGAACCGCAACCAGCGACCATACGTGACACCCGCGCTCAATAACACCGCCAGCAGCGCCCCGTTGGTCGGAATGTACAGATCAGCCAGACCGGCACCGGTTTGATAGGCGATCACCGCTGCGTCCCGGGAGATGGAAAGAAGATCCGACAGCGGCGCCATGATCGGCATGGTGAGCACGGCCTGTCCGCTGACCGAGGGCACGGGGACGTGCAGCAGCGCCTGCACCGGGATCATCGTTAGGGCCGCCACATTTCCCGGAAGATAGTTCAGCGGCTGCGCCAGTCCGTGCACGATGCTGTCGATCACGCGGCCATCCGTGAATACCACACTGATCGCGCGCGCAAGTCCGACGAACAAAGAGGC
>JBFMFA010000743.1:0-2440 GCA_040753195.1 Gemmatimonadota bacterium
GGGTACCGGGACTGCCGACCGCGATCATGAAACCGCTCAGCGGCAGTGGGGCGCGCGGCATGATGCTCGACGCGATGAAGACACACGGCGCGGATTCATTCGTCGGTCGCCTGGTGAGCATCTTCCAGGGAGCGAGCGACACGACATTCTACATTCTGGCCTTGTATTTCGGATCGGTTGGTGTGCGGAAGACGCGCCACGCCGTTGCGTGCGGATTGATCGCTGATTTTTCAGGGATTATCGCCGCGATCTTCATTGCGTACATATTCTTCATGTGAGTCCAGTCGAAGGCGTGAACGCAGATGACGCAGTAACTCACGCAGATAGCGCAGATGCCACATTGTCTTGGCACTTATCGGCGTCCTCTGCGTCGCTTCTGCGTTATCTGCGTTCGCGCTTTTTGGATCGTAGTCGTTAGCAATGGGCCACGACGGGCTCGTCCTGACTACCGTTGAGCCAAACAAGGTACGCCGAATTCATTTGGTCGGTGTCGCAGGCACAGGGATGGGCGCCTTTGCCGGGATGCTCAAGTCGTTAGGCTATGTCGTCACCGGCAGCGATGAAAACGTCTACCCGCCGATGAGCGACATGCTGCGCGAGTGGGGGATCGACGTCTTCACGCCATACTCCCCACCCAACATCGATCGCGCGCGGCCTGATCTTGTCATCATCGGCAACGTAATCCGGCGAGTGAATGTGGAGGCGGAGGCGGTCCGCGAGCGGCGCATACCGCAGATGAGCTTTCCGGCGGCGTTTGGATCGTTGGTTGTCGGCGATCGGCACAGCGTCGTGATCGTCGGTACACACGGCAAAACGACGACGTCTGCGCTGATGGCGCACGTCCTCGCGCATGCCGGACGCGATCCGACGTTTCTCGTCGGCGGGGTCACGCTCAACTACAACGCGAACTATCGCATCGGCCGCGGCGAATACGTGGTTGTGGAAGGTGACGAATATGATACCGCCTATTGGGACAAAGGCCCGAAGTTCATGCATTATCGGGCCCGCACCGCGCTCCTAACGAGTATTGAGTTCGATCACGCGGATATTTACCGTGACATGCCACATTACGAGTCGGCGTACGAACGCTTTTGCACGACGATCCCGCCGGACGGTTTTTTGGGAGTCAGTGCGACGTATCCCCGAGCGGTGGCGATCGCGCGGCAACATTGTACGGGTCGCGTTGCGACGTATGCCGTTGATGCCGACGCCGACTATCGCGCGATCGATGTGCGCTTTAGCGAGGAGGGCGCGCGCTTCACCGTGATGGACGGAGACGCAACTCACCTTCTGCTGCCGATGTCGGGCAGGCAGAACGTGGAAAACGCCCTTGGCGTTTATGCCGCCGCGCGCGCACTCGGTCTCTCACCTAACGATATTGGCGACGGTCTCGCGACGTTCCGCGGCGTGAAACGCCGACAGGAGCCGCGTGGCGAGATCAGCGGCGTGCTGGTGATCGATGACTTCGCGCACCATCCAACGGCCGTTCGCGAAACGATCGCCGGCATCAAGCAACGTTATCCAGCTCGGCGACTGTGGGCAGTGTTTGAACCGAGGTCGAATACGAGCCGGCGCAACATTCATCAGGTAGAGTATGCGGCAGCATTCGATCACGCCGATCTCGTAACGATCCGCGTCCCCGAACCGCACGACAAAGTCCCGGCCGATCAGCAGCTGAACGTCAACGCAATTGTGAAAGACCTGAGCGAGCGCGGAATCGCGGCAACCGCGTTGAGCGATGTCGCGGAGATCACTCAGCTCGTGTCCGCAAATGCAAAACCTAACGATGTTATCCTGATAATGAGCAACGGCGCGTTTGGTGGACTGATCCCGGCGCTGCTACAAGCGCTGGGCGGGCAAACGACCTCCGCACCGCAACCTTGAGCAACGACAACACTGGCGCCAATGACTACTGATGATCGCAGCGGCGGGCGGTACTACGAAGATTTCAGCGTTGGTCTTGTCATGCGGCACCCCATCGGGCGTACGCTCTCAGAAGCCGACAACACGTGGTTCACGCTGCTCACATGCAACCAGAACCCGATTCACTTCGACAAGCATTATTCCGCACAGACCGAGTTCGGCAAACCGCTCATGAACTCGACATTCGTTCTGGCGCTCGTGACCGGGCTCTCCGTCAGCGATGTATCGCAGCACGCCGTCAACCTCGGTTGGGAGGAAGTGACGATCCCGGCCCCGGTGTTTGAAGGCGATACGATCTACGCACAAACAGAAGTGCTCAGCATGCGCGAGTCCGAGTCACGACCGGCGATGGGAATCGTGGCCATCAAGACGACGGGGTTTAAACAGGATGGTACTGTCGTTATGCAGTTTCGACGCACAATCCTCGTGTATAAACGTGGTCACGGACCAACGCGTCCCATTCCAACCATTCGCGCATAGCGGCGACCGCGATGGCTGAGCGCGTCCCTGGGATGTT
>JBFMFA010000744.1:0-2440 GCA_040753195.1 Gemmatimonadota bacterium
GGGTTCGCTCCGAGCTGGGTCGCGTCGTGTCGCACCCCAGCGCTATCGAGGTGGACGTCGAAGACGGACGCGTGACGCTGGTCGGGGACGTGCTCACCACCGAGGCGGACCGGCTGGCGCGGCGCGTGTCGCGCGTGCGGGGGGTCCAAGAGGTCAACAATCGGCTGCGCGTCTGGGACGAAGAGGAGTCCGGTAATGTGCCGTCTCTGCAGGGGAGCGCTCGCCGACGAGGGAACGGGTTCGAGCTGAGCCAGGAGAACTGGACGCCGGCGGCGCGGTTGTTGACGAGCATCGCCGGAGGGGCAATGGCCGCATACGGGTTGGCGCGGCGCGATCGTTTCGGGTCCGCGTTAGGCATGGCTGGCCTTGCCCTGCTCACGCGCGGCGCCACGAACCGCCGCCTCGGACGAGTGGTCGGGTCGTCGGGCGGCCGCCGAGGGATTACGATCCAGAAGACGATCGACGTCGAGGCACCGGTCGAGCGCGTCTTCGCCTACCTGACGGACTGGGAAGAGTTCCCCAGGTGGATGTCGCATGTGCGCGTAGTGCGCACGGCGGGGCCGCGCAATAGCGTCGGCGAACGGACGCATTGGGAGGTCGATGGCCCGGCCGGATCGACGGTGGAATGGGAAGCGCTGACCACCCGTTTCGAGCCTAACGAGATGTTCGCGTGGAAGAGCCTCGAAGGCGAGCCGATCCGTCAGGCCGGCCGCATTCGCTTCACTCCCACTGAGTCGGGGGGGACCCGCGTACTCGTCGAGCTGCAGTACAACCCGCCGGCAGGCGCCGTTGGGCACGCGGTGGCGAAAATCTTCGGCCGCGATCCGAAACATCAAATGGATGATGATCTCGCGCGTCTCAAGACGGTCATCGAAACCGGCCATCCGCCGCGCGACGCGGCGGTGCCGATCAGCGTAGCAGACGAAAGCGGGCGCCAGGAACCGGTGGCTGAAGGGAATGGCCGCACCACGGCTCCACGGCGGCGCAGCGCGCGTCATGTAGACCGGGAAAGCGGAACGCCGGATCGCGACGCCGACACGCCGGCATCCGACTGACAGCCTAACGGGGTGCTCCGCGTTGATTCCTGATCGCCGGTTGCACGGGCTGCAACACGGCTGTTACGCCTAACGGCTCATCGGTGGTAACAGACATCAGGAGGAGTCGTCCCTGTGCCAACGCGCGGCGATCCGCATCGTTCAGCACGACGACGCCGCGCGCTGAGGAAGCGCCAGGCGCGAGCAACCGGTGCACGATTCGGCGCCGCACTTCCTGACCGCCGCTATCGCGCGGTGCGTCCACGCGCTGCAGCACAACGGAAGGCGATCGCGCCCGCGCTGGCTGCCCAACGCGCACGTCGTAGCGCAGCTCACTGCGCATCGGCTCATACATGAAACTCGCATTGGCAAATCCGGCTCGCGCCGCGTATCCAAGTGTGGCTGGTGCTGCTCCATTTACCAGGACCGGCGTAGTCGTCGGCGCGCGTCGCCGAACACCTCCAGGCGACTGCTCCAGCGCGAACGCGATGGCGACGAGTCGCGCATCGCTCCATGGTCGGCCCAGCATCTCGAGGCCCACGGGCAAGTCGTCGTTTGTGAATCCCGCCGGAAGCGACAGCGCCGGAAAGCCGCTGTGCGAGCTGAGCTGGCACGTTGAGCCCGGCTGCGGATCACCGACCATCGCCGGTCTCCGCTGCATCGTGGGATACACCAGCGCGTCCAGTCGCAAGCTGTCGAAGAGCGCGATCAGCCGCGAGCGCAGCGCGGCCTGCTTCGCCAGCGCACGGCGATACGTCTCGCTGTCCCGCGTCGAAACGCTGTCGCGCACCCGGAACGTCGCATCCAGCGCCTCATGATGCAGTCCATGATCGATGATCTGGCGCAATGACGCGACCGGCGCGCCGGACACTCGCGTTAGGTAATCCATGAGATCCCACTTGAACTCGTAGGCGATGACGCTGGACGAGGCTAACAGAGAATCGAAGTCCGGAATCGTCACGTCCACGAGCTCCGCGCCTAACGCAGCCATCGTGCGTGCTGTGGATCGAACTGTGTCCGCGATGTCGCCGTCGGCGTTACTGAACAGATTCCGCAGGATCCCCAGTCGGGCACCGCGCAGCGCGTTGCGATCGAGCGACGCCGAGAATCGTGGAAGCTGACGCTGCTCGAAGGCGGCCGTGACGCTATCGCTGGCATCGTAGCCGACGGTCACATCGAGCGCGATCGCCAAATCCGTGACCGTGCGCGCCAACGGACCAGTGACATCCTGTGTGTGGGAGAGCGGAATCACGCCGCTGCGGCTCACCATGCCGCTCGTAGGGCGCAGTCCGTACAGTGAGCCGTACGCGGCGGGGATGCGGATAGAGCCGCACGTATCGCTTCCCCACCCAACGACGGCGAAGCTGGCCGCGATCGCCGCGCCGGTGCCGCCGCTGGAGCCACCC
>JBFMFA010000745.1:0-2433 GCA_040753195.1 Gemmatimonadota bacterium
TGCTCCGAGGTCATCGAAGACGCGAACGAGGCGCCCCGCGGCCGCACGAAAGCGTGCGCGCAGGGCCGCCGCTTCCTGCTCCGCGTCGGCCGGCGATGGTGCGTTAGGTGTCAGTGGTTGCCCTGGCTGCCGTGTTGTGTTCGACGGAGCGCAAGTGGCAAACGTCACGCGCAAGACCACAAATGCGTGAGGCTTACACGCACGGGCACTGGCAGAATCAAGAAAGCGGCAGCACATGCCGATACATCCCCGGTTGTGTTGCACACGTGCCCGGGAGGCGTCTTCTGCTTGTGCGTGCCGTTATGACTTTCTGGTCCAACCGAGTGACGCTCCGTCGGAGCCCGGTTGCGTTGTGCATCCTGTCCGCGACTAGCCTCGGGCGCGTGTTAGGCGCTCAGGTCACGAGTGGCTGTGCGTCACTGACCCCTGCACAGATTGCGCAGGTCGACAGCGGCTGGCAGCAATATCGACAAGGAGCGACCGACTCCGCGGCGGTCCTGTTCGGCCGCGTGCTCCGAGGTTGTCCCACGCACGTCGGTGCGTCGAACGGCAGCGGCTACGTGGCGTTGCGCCGCGGCGACCTGCAGAGCGCTCGAGCACACTTCCAGCGCGCATTGGAGCAGGATTCGCTGGACTACGATGCGCTGGTTGGCTCGGGCCTAACGAGCCACCGCGCCGGCGATCTCCTGGCGAGTCGAGAGGCGTTCAGTCGCGCCCTGCGCGTGCTCCCGGGCGACTCGCTCAGCGTCGCGCATCTCGAACAGATCGCGGCGTCGCTGCGCGCCACGGAAGCGGCCGTGCGACGCCCTCCCGAGCGCGTGCGTCCCCAGCAAACCGTGATCGCCGCGCGGGCACGGCAGCGCACGTTCGAAGTAGCGAATGTGGCAGGGAATTGGAATCCGTTGTGGATCGCGGGCGTGAACCTCGGCGCCGCGCTGCCCGGGAAGCATCCGTCGGAGTTTCCACCTAACGACAGCACGTACGAGCGCTGGATCGAGCTCTGCGCGCAGATGCACGCGAACGTCATCCGCGTCTACACGATCCATCCGCCGCATTTTTACCAGGCGCTCCGCCGCTGGAATTTGGCGCACCCGGAGCGGCCGATCTGGCTCATTCACGGTGTGTGGACCGAGCTCCCGCCCGGCGAACACGAAGAGCGCTATGACGATTCCACGTGGAACGCCGAATTTCGCGCGGAGATGCGCCGCGTGGTCGATCTGCTGCACGGCAGCGCGTCGTTACCGCCGCGGCCGGGCCACGCCTCCGGCTACTACGAGGCAGACGTCTCGCCGTGGGTCCTCGCCTACATCATCGGTCGCGAGTGGGAGCCGTATTCGGTCGTGGAGTACGTGAAGCGCAAACCAGGTGTGACGAAGTTTCGCGGCCGCTACGTCACGGTAGACCGTGGCAATGCGCTCGACGTCTGGTTAGGCGAGGCGCTGGAGCATCTCATCGCGTACGAAATGCAGCGCTACAACGCCCAGCGGCCGGTCGCCTACACCAACTGGCCGACGCTCGATCCGCTGACCCACATCACCGAATCGACCAAAGAAGAGGAAGCCGCGCTCTACGCGGCGCGCGGCGAAGCGCGCGACAGCAGCGTCCGAGAGTACGACAACGACGCCATTGGCCTCGATGCGCGCGTTATGCGCGCCACGCCACGTTTCAAGGCCGGACTGTTCGCTTCGTATCATGCGTACCCGTACTACCCGGACTTCATGGTGCTGGACCCGCAATACAACAGGGCCGCCTCGCCCGAGGGCCCCAGCGCGTACTTCGGGTATCTCAAAGAACTCGTAGCGCATCACGCTGACATGCCGGTGCTGATCTCTGAATACGGTGTGCCGTCGTCGCGCGGCATGGCGCACTGGCAGCCCCAGGGTTGGCACCATGGCGGGCACGACGAACAGGCACAGGCCGACATTGATGCGCGCCTAACGCGCGATATCCATGCATCCGGCGCGGCCGGTGCCGTGCTGTTCGCCACGATCGACGAATGGTTCAAGAAAAACTGGCTCGTCATCGATTTTGAGTTTCCGCTGGAACGCAACCGCTTGTGGCTCAACCCGATCGACGCGGAGCAGAACTACGGAATCGTGGCCATGCGCCCAGGGCACCGCGACTCCATCGTGACGATCGATGGGAAGACGAGCGATTGGAGGGGCACGACGCCATTGTACAGCGGCGACACCCTCTCGCAGGACGCGTTAGGTCTACGCTCGTTTTCTGTGCGCAGCGACGAGGCGTACCTCTATCTGCGGCTCGACGTGGGACGCATCGACTGGACGCAAGCCAACTACTTGGTCGGGATCGACACCTACCGCGCGGACCTCGGCGACAAACGGCTACCGTACACGGGGACCATCGCACAATCAGGGTTCGAATTCGTGCTCGAGTTGCGCGGACGCGAGAACAGCAGGCTGCTGGTCGACA
>JBFMFA010000746.1:0-2416 GCA_040753195.1 Gemmatimonadota bacterium
CGCGGCCCGTCTCGCGTCCGCGAATACGGCGGAGCTGGTGCGCCTCATCGGAGTGTCTGAACGCGCCGTCTCGCTCGAGGCGATCCGCCGCGCCGGCGCCATGCGCGCGCCAGCGGCGGTCGCCGCGCTCGCGCGACTTTTGGGGCAGAGCGATCCTGAACAACGTCTGGCGGCCGTGGTTGCGTTAGGCGAGATCGGCTCGCCCGGGGCGTTGCAGCAACTGGAGAAGGCGATCGACGACGATCAGCGCGACATTCGCGTGGCTGCGGCCAAGGTCTTCGCCACGCGCACGCACCGGCCCGCCCTGTCGCACTTTGAGACGCGCATCAAGAGTGGCCGGCTCGACGGCGCCGACCTGACCGAAAAAATGGCGGTCTTCGAGGCATACGGATCGATGTGCGGGGATGCCGGCGTGCAGCTTCTCGACGGGTTCCTCAACGGCCGCTCACTCTTCGGGAAGAAAAGTGATTCCGAGCTGCGCGCGTGCGCCGCGCGCGCGTTAGGCAAGATCAACACGAATAACGCCTTCGCCGCGCTGCGCAAAGCCGCCGACGACAAAGACGTGCTCGTGCGCACGACCGTGAACAAGGCGATCCGCGGAGGTGACCGGTGAGCACCACCGCCGTGCCGAATGGGGCCGTCGCCCTCAGCGACACCGCCAGCGAGACCTTCGTCCGCAAAGCCGGCCGGACGCTCATCAATACGATCTCCGGCGCGCTCCGCGCGATCCGCTTGTATCCGCCCGAAAACGAGGCAGTGAAAAACGCGCTGAACGACGTCGTTGACGCCGCGCGCGAATTGACCCGCCGCGAAAAGGAACTGGAGCTGCGCGCTTCGGTGGAATTCATCTTTGTGAATGCCACGCGCCTGCGGCTCGATCTCGACAACTACGCGAGTTTCAGTCAGCTGCTCTCCCTGTTCAAAGCCTGCGGCATCGGCACGGTGCGGGTCGCCGAGCAGGCCGAAGCGCGCGATTGGCTCGTCTTTCTGTCGCTGCTTCTCTCGTTAGGGCGCGATGACGAGACCACGCTGGATGTCGTGCTCGAAAAGCTCGATGCGGCGGGCGTGCATACCATCGATTTGGGACCTCCGCTAGTCACCGAGGACGACAAGGACTTCCACGAGCGCGCCAAGGCCGCGGCCAAGCGCACCTACGCGCAGTCGGTGGCCGTCACCAAGGACGTCATCAAATCGGTGCGCATGGGAGCGAGTCCCAGCATCAAGAAGATCAAACGCGTCGTACAGTCGATCGTGGACCAGATCCTCAACGAGGAAACGTCGCTCCTCGGCCTAACGACGATTCGCGACTACGACGAATACACGTTCACGCACAGCGTCAACGTGTGCATCTTCTCGGTGGCGCTGGGGAGACGGCTCGGCCTCAGCAAACTGCAGTTGTACGATCTCGGGCTCGCCGCGCTCTTTCATGACCTGGGGAAGTCACGCGTGCCGCTCGAGGTGCTCAACAAAGCCGAGGGCTTCAACGACGACGATTGGCGTCAGATGGTGGCGCACCCCTGGATGGGGGTGCTTACGCTCTTCTCGCTGCGTGGACAGACGGAGCACCCGTATCGCGGAATGGTCGTCGCCTACGAGCACCACATGAAGAATGACCTCACCGGCTATCCAAAGCCGATCCGGCCGCGGACCCAGAGCATCTTCAGCAAAATCGTCGCGGTGGCCGATGGCTTCGATGCGGCGACGTCGCGCCGCGCATATCAGACGACGCCACTATCGCCGGCCGCCGTGCTTGCCGAAATGCGCAACAACCCGAAGCGCGGCTTCGATCCGATCGTCGTGAAAGGCTTCATCAACTTGTTAGGTATCTTTCCGGTCGGTACGCTGGTGCTGCTCGACACGTTCGAGCTCGCGATCGTGCAGTCGCCGAATCCGAAGCCGGAAGCCGTCTCGCGTCCCATCGCGCGCATCGTCAGCGACGAGCGCGGCAACATCCTGTATCCGGGGACGCTCATCGATCTCACGGAGCAGAACGCGTCTGGTGGCTATAAGCGCACCATCATCAAGACGGACAACCCTGATCGATACGGAATCAATGTCGGCGATTACTTCGTCTGACGTCATCGCGACACGTTTCGCGGACCTGCGTCGGCGCGAACGGCGCGGACTCGTCGTGTACCTGACCGCCGGTCATCCGTCACCTAACGACTCGGTGGCGCTCTGGCGTGCGGTCGCGCGCGCGGGCGCAGACGTCATCGAAGTCGGGGTCCCGTTCTCCGATCCGATGGCGGACGGGCCGGTCATTCAGCAAAGCTCACAGACTGCGCTCGCACACGGGATGACAGTCGATCGCGTCCTGGATCTCGTGCATCAGGCGCACCTGGAAATACCCGTCGTGTTGTTCAGCTATTTGAATCCGCTCCTGGCTGCCGGGAATGACATTCTCGAGCGCGCAGCC
>JBFMFA010000747.1:0-2413 GCA_040753195.1 Gemmatimonadota bacterium
GACACCGAAGACGATTCCATGACCGCGCCAGCGCCGGTCCGAGAATACGAGGTTCGTGCGCGCAGCACGGACGTGTTTGGCCGCGTGTTGTGCAGCGCACGGGATCATCACTTCATCGTGGATGGTCCTGTGCAGAATGGATGTCCGGGGGAGGAGCTGACGCCCCCGGAGATCTTCCTTTCAGCTGTGGCGGCGTGCGGGGTGGAGCTGATTCACGTGATCGCCAAGGAGCAGGCGCGCCCGTTAGGCAGTGTCAAGGCGAGGGTGTACGCGAAGCTGGACCGTTCGAAGCAGCCGAAGCAAGACGTGACGGTCTTTAATGAAGTGAACGTGGAGTTCGAGCTGACGGGAACGGACGCGGCGACGGCGGAGGAGCTGGTCGAGCAGTTTACCAGGCGTTGACCACTCTACGGCACGGTCGCGGTCGCGACCGCCGATGTCACGGTGACGCACAAGCTGCTGTAGCCTCTCCCGCTTGACGGCCGATCAACGCTCCTCGACCAGGACGCTGTCCGCTGCGTAGCGCGTCATGACGAGCGACCGCACGCGCTGCACGATGTCGCGTCGTTGGTTCGGCCTGACGTTGGCCGCGAAAGAGAGGAGAAACGCGCGCCGTGCTTGGGCCGTGTCACTCGATTCGGGCTGCATCTGGCGACCATGCCAAATCGTTGTGACCTCGGGAAACGTCGTCCTGATTTCCTCGGCGAGCGTTACCAAGCCTTGGGCCGCCTGACGCGCCTGCGAGCTTGCGATCGAGTCGCGTGCGGCGGTTGCTGTCGTGACCGCCCGCAAGATCCCACGCTGCACCTCCCCTTCCAGCCTCGTTAGGTCCGCCACCGAGACGTCGCTCTGCACCAGGTCAAGGCGCATACCGTCCAAACTGTAGCGGGCCAGCGCAGCCCGCAGCGTATCGGCCTGCTCCGCTTCCACTGGCTGGCCAGCTATATACACCTTGAGGACCTCGTCCTTGCCGTTGTGGCGATGCTCCCACTGCTGAACAGCTCGTCCAGGTCTTTCCACTTCGCCCTGCACAAAACTCGTTATGCGCCGCTGCTCGCGCAACTTGAGTGCTGTGTCGTACAAGAAGTAAATGCTCGGCAGCGCGGCCAGGATCGTCACGGCGGCGATCACACGATGCTCCAACTGCCGCTCGCGCGCCGTCGCCTCCTCGTGGTGCGGAAAGCGCAGCAGCCGAACCACCGCAAACGTGGCGAGCGCTATGAAAATCGCGTTCAAGACAAAGAGATAAAACGCGCCAAAGAAAAAGCTCCAGTTCCCCGTCGCCAGACCGAAGCCGGCCGTGCATAACGGCGGCATCAACGCGGTGGCTATGGCGACGCCAGGGAGTGCGAGACTAATGTCGCGACGTGAGCCGGCAACGATTCCCGCCACACCGCCAAAGAACGCCACGCCGACATCGAGCAGTGTGGGTCGCGTGCGCGCAACCAATTCAGGCGTCGCCGCGGCAAATGGAGACACGAGGAAGTACAACGCGCTCGCACCGAGGCTCAAGGCGGTACCGATCGCCAGCTCACGCAGCGACAGCTGCAGAAGGTGTCGGTCAGTCACTCCCATGCTCAGCCCAACTCCGAGGATTGGTCCCATGAGCGGGGAAATGAGCATGGCGCCAATGACAACGGCCGCCGAACTCGTATCCAATCCTATACTTGCCAGGATCGCAGAGCAGAACAGCAGCCACAGGTTTTCTGTCGAGAGCGAGGCGGCGCGCGTGACGCGCGTGATGGTACCGTCAACGTCGGTGCTCGCGCGAAGACTGAACCGCTCCCGGATTGTCTGCAAAGGTGTCATAGCTGTTGACTATCCACTTTCCACGTCGCAATGCAAGCGGGGCGCGACATCGTTGGCGGTGGTGAACCGCGTGAAGGACGGGTGTGTCCAATCGAGTGAGTACACATGAGTTCATTCAACATGCTCTGGCGGTCTGGCAGCGTTCGCAGGCGGCGCGCGATCCTAACGACCGCCCTATTCGCGCTGCTACCTGTCATGGCGCTGGCTACGCAGGTGCGCTCCGCGCAACCGAGTGCGGATTTGGCGCTGGTCAACGTCACCGTGATCGATGTCGAGCGGGGCGAGCGACGCGAACGCCAGACGGTGCTCATTCGCGGCGACAGCATTGTGGCCGTTGCACCGGTGCGATCGCTGAGCGTGCCAAGCGGTGTGCGCGTAGTGAACGGCGAAGGTCGCTTTTTGATCCCTGGGTTGTGGGACATGCACGTGCATCTGTCGATGGCCGGTCGCGCGTCGCTCCCTGTTTTCCTCGCCGCGGGCGTCACAGGCGTGCGCGATATGGGCGGCGACCCGGTCGTCATTCACTGGCGCGACAGCGTTTCTGCTGCGCAGCTCATTGGACCAAGGATCAAAACTGCCGGTATCATCGTCGAAAGCGCGCGCT
>JBFMFA010000748.1:0-2404 GCA_040753195.1 Gemmatimonadota bacterium
ACGCGAGCCCGACGGACAGGAGCTCTTCGCTGCTCAACGACGTCGCGCGTTCGTTGAAGACGTCGATGAAACGATCGAACGCCGTCATCGCCGCGTCGATCTTACCCGAATCGTACGAGAGGATGGCAAGCTCGAGTCGCGCGCGCAGCGAGTCTGGCGCGCGCGATGCGATGGCGCGTTCGAACGACGCCTGGGCCTCGGCGTCGCGGCCCGCCGCGCGCTGCAAGCGCCCGAGCGTGGTCAATACGCCGGCCGCGTTCGGTTGCGCAGCGTGGCGTGCACCTAACGTCAGACCATCCTGCAGGCGACCGAGGAGGAGAAGCGTGCGGAGCTGCGTCTTCGCGGCCTGCACGTCACTCGGAGCAGCCGTTAGGCGTCGTTCGAGCGCGGCCAGAGCGTCGTCGTAGCGACCGGTGCGCAGCGCGCCGGCGACGTCGCCAGGGTTTTGTGTGGCGTCAGCCTGCGCGCACGCGGCGTTCGGCCCCAACACCAGAGCGGCGAGGAGGAAGAGACGGCGGGTGCACTGCGGCATCACGGTCTTTTGGGAAGTCCCAAAGTGTCGCGCAACGCGCGATTCACCTGGGCGAGCTGCACGACAAGATCCTCGAGGCGTCTGTCGTACTCGGCTGCGGTGAGTCTGTCGCGTCGGGTGCGCAAGGAATCGATTTGGCGTTGCAGGTCTTCACGGCGGCGCAGGTATGGGGCCGCGCGCGGGTCATTCGTCGCGGCGACCGCACCGATGCGGCTGATCGCTACGCGACCCGCCAGCACGCCGTCACCACCGTCTGCCGAGGCATCGGAGCGGCCAACGCCGTCGCCGTTGTCGTCGAGGATCGCGTGTTCGGTGAGGAGGCGGTTGGATGTTTCGTAAATGCGAGCGACTTCGCGCCGGGTGTAGTTGAAGAGCTCGAGCAGCGACACGCGCTGATCCTTGTCAGCGTCGGCGGCATCGGAGCCTAACGCCGTCACGAAGTGTTCGGCGAAGAGCGACTCATTCTGCTCGGCGCCGCTCTTGGTGGCGGTAATGACGATACGGCCAGGGGCGGCGAGCGGTTTGACGAAATCGCCGCTGGCGCTCGCGGCGAGGATGACACCCACCGTTTCGGCCCGGATGGTCGCGAGCATGGTGGCGAGATCGGCAGCCCCGACGTCGGGGCCGACGAGCGCGAGTTGTGGGCGGCCGGATTGCGCACTGCCGTGACCGATGTAGATGAACAACACGCGCTCGTTAGGTTGCGCTCGAGCGGCAATACGTTCGATGGCGGCGCGCAGTGCCTCACGCGTGGAGCGATCGCGAATCATGCGCGGATCGCGCGCGGTGCGCTCGGCGAGCACGGTGACGAGGCTGTCTTCGACGGCGTAGCGCGTTCGCAAAGCTGCGGACGCTTCGAGGGCAAGACGCGTGAAGCGTTCGCTGCGGACGGAGTCGCCTCCCACGCCGCTTACGATGAGGACGTGGGTACGGCCCGTGGCTTGGGCAGCGAGGGGCCCGGGGGCCCCCCCCAGAAACAACGATACGGGGAAAACCAGCAACCCGCATAACCGTTTCCCCGCCCTCAGTGCGATTCTCATGCAAACCCTCGGCGTCGACGGTATCCCCACTCTGCCGCAAGCGCGAGCGCGAGCAGAAGGAATACAATCGGCAAGTCCCAAAGGTCCTTGCGTTCGACCACTGTTACGCCGCTGGCGCTGTGCGCGAGATCTCGTGCAACGTCCATCGCCTCGTTAGGTTCGTAGTAGCGTCCGCCAGTCTCGTCGGCGAGCTGGCGCAACAACGCCGAACGTCGTTCCGCGCTGAAGTATTCGCGCTCCGACGTCACCACCGCGAGATGCATCGGTTCCGCGCGCAACGTGTCGCTCTTCGGGCCGTCGACCACCGCGCGCGCATGCACCGCATATACGCCCGGATCACCCAACAGCGCATCGGCGCGGTACTCCCCGTCACGCGCCCCCGACCACTCGAACGGAAGCGCCGTGCGCGTGCCGTTCGGCGCCTCCAACTCGGCCATCAGACGCGCACCATTCACGCGCACAAAGCGCTCGTCGGAGATCTCCGCCCGAATCGTCACCGTCTCGTTAGGCTCGGCGCCATCAGTCGCCGCGATCAGATCGGCGCGATCGGGAACGTCGGTAACGAGCCAGCGTAACAACTGGCGCCAGAACGTCTCGTGAGACTCATCGTCCACAGCCACCTCGGCTGCCATCTGCCAGAGCCATGAGTCCTGCGACGCAAACACGGCCGCCCGACCGCGACCAAAGCGCTGCACGGCCAGCAGCGGCCCCGTCTCTCCGCTGGAAACTTCGCGGCCGCTCAACAGAACCGTGGCGCCGGGCTTCGGCCGGCCGAACTGATTCAGGATCGTGACCGGCGGCATCGAGTCCCACTTCGCGCGCGTCGCCGAAT
>JBFMFA010000749.1:0-2403 GCA_040753195.1 Gemmatimonadota bacterium
ATACGTCTTCGGCGCGCGCTGCTGGCCACCACGGCCACCCGGACCGCCGCCTCCGAAGCCGCGCTGCCTAACGACAGGATCGGGCCAATTCACGTTCAGCGCAGCAGCACCCTTGAGCGACATCTCCTCCCACGTCCACCCCTCGAGTGACATCGCCGACGATAGACCGGACACCACACCGCCCTCCGGCGTGCTGAATGCCACCAGCACTCCGGCCGATCGAGTCGTGCCGATGTGCCGACTCTCCGCATTCACCGCGACCTCGGCGCGCACGTTAGGATTGAAGTCACCGAGCTCGGTCACGTCGTTCGAGACATCCACGGCGCCGATCTCCGCTATCCCGACGGTGCTATAGGCGTCGATCAGACCCGGGTAGATGTGCTTCCCGCTCACGTCCACCACGCGCGCTCCCGGCGGGATCGGAATGTCGGCGCCGATCGCGCGGATCTTGCCGGCGTCGAGCACGATTATCCCGTTAGGTATGGTGCCTTTCGTGACAGTGTGGAGCGTTGCGCCCCTCAGCACGACAGTCTGCGACTGTGGTGGGACGGGGATCGTCACCTGCGCCGCTGCTCCGGTGGTGAGCATCGCAAGTGCGGCGAGCGAGCGCCCCGCCAGCTTCATTGAAATAGACATCATCTCAGTGGCTCCCCTGTCCGGAGCGCGCCGGACGGTTTGTTGTCGTTGTCTCGTTAGGCCGAGCGGCGTGTACTGCCTGCATTAGTTGTGCGCGCTGCTTGGTGATCTCGGCGCGCACGGCGGCATCCTCCTCGAGCGAGAAATAGCGGCGCCCGTCCACCCACGTCTGTTCGGCCTTCGTGAATTGAGAGAGTGGGTTGCCGCTCCAGATCACGAAGTCGGCGTCCTTCCCAGCCTCGAGCGAGCCGACTTTGTCGTCGATCGCGATCGCTTTCGCCGCCTGGTTGGTGACGGTGGACAGCGCCTGGATCTCATTCACGCCGGTGCGCAGCAGCTTCCCGGCCTCCCAGTTCATGCGAGTAGAAATCTCGGAGTTGTCGGAATGCAGCGACGTTACGACCCCTGCCTCAATCAGCAGTCGCGCGTTGTACGCAGTGGCGTCGTACGCCTCCATCTTGAACGCGCCCCAATCGCTCCACACGACTGCGGCCACGCCTGACTCCTTGAGTTCACTCGCGATCTTATACGCCTCGACGCCGTGTTGCAGCGTCTGGATGCGGAAGCCGAACTCCTCGGCGAGACGGACCAGCGCGAGAAACTCGTCGGCACGATAACCGTGCGATGACACGAGGAGCTTCTGATTCAGGATGTCGAGCAGCGCCTCCATCCGCAGATCCCTGCGCGGCGGGATCCCGGCTTTAGTCTTGTCGGCCTCCCAGCGCTTCCACTCCGCCTCGTAATCTCGGGCGGCCTGGAAGTGATCGCGGATGATCTCCTGCGTTCCCATGCGCGTGTTGGGATAGCGATTCGGGTTGCGCTTCGGGTTCTCGCCTAACGCGAACTTCACGGTCCGCGGTGCACCCTGGATCTTGAGGTCCTCAGGCAGGGCGCCCCAGCGGGTCTTCACGTACACGTTTTCACCGCCGATGGGGTTGGCGGAGCCGTGCTTGATCATCGTCGTCGTTAGGCCACCGGCGAGCTGGCGGTAGAACCAGATGTTGTTGTGCGTGAGCACGTCCCCCATCTGCACTTCGGGGACGATGGCGAAGCCGCTCTCATTAACTGAGCTGACTCCGGAGTGGGTGTGTGGATCGATCAACCCCGGTGTCACGTGTTTGCCTGTCGCGTCGATGACGACGGCGCCGGCGGGAGCGGTGAGCCGCGCCCCGACGCGCGCGACCTTGCCGGCCTGCACGAGAAGGTCGGCGTTCTCGAGCTTGCCCTGCGGTCCCTGCGTCCAGACGGTAGCGTTGCGCACAAGGACAGCCGCGGGCTGCGCCGGCGGCGCGCTGCGGCCGTACTCCATGGCCGGCCTAACGAACGGCAGGTCGATCATCGGTACCCGCGCGGCGACTGCGCCGCGGGCCGGTCCCTCGAAGTTCTCTGTGCGACGGCCGCGGTACGACGGATCGGCTCCGTTCGGGAGCGACATCCACCCGAAGAACTCTTCGCCCTGCACAGAGCCAGTCAGCGCCACGGTTCCCTCGAAGCCAAGCTGCTCGCCGGGGAAAGTCGCTTCGACGCGCCCGGTCTCGGCGATCACGCGAGTGGTCGTGAGCGTGATCGGACGTCGATTGGGTGTCTCGATCGTCCCACGGATCCGGTTGAGCGGACCTTCGATGCGCAGCGTCGCCGGGAAAGCACCCTGGTCGTCGGAGGTGATCGTCCAAGTGCCGCGCGGATCGATCTGCGGCGGCCGAGTCACTCCATAACGAGTGCCTTGAACCCAGACGTCGCGGACGCTCGACTCCTCGGTGAAGAGGT
>JBFMFA010000750.1:0-2403 GCA_040753195.1 Gemmatimonadota bacterium
CCGTAGTAACGCGCGCCTCGGTGAACCGCTGCGCAGCTCGCGCTGCGTCTCCTCCATCCAATTCGTAATGTCGTTCATCGTTGAGGTCGTCGTGCATCGTGGGTTTGTGCCCGCTCGCGCCGGCCGCGTCGCAACTCCGTTCCTAAGGCATCCAGTCGCGGAGACCAGAAGCGGAAATGCACGGTGAGCCAATCGCCGATTTCCTGAACGGCCTGTTTGTTCACGGCGTAGAGCCGCCGCACACCATCCGGTCGCATGGTCGCGAAACCGCTCTCACGGAGCACTCGCAAATGCGCCGACACAGCGGGCTGTGAGATAGCAAACTCGCGTTCAATAACGGCGCTCACGTCCCCAGCGGCCTGTTCGCCAGCGGCAAGCAGCTCGACGATGCGACGCCGCACGGGATCGCCCAGAATGTCAAACGCGTGCATGTCCCAATATATAAAGCACGAATTATATAAAGCAATGATGAAATAACGCGGACCGTGCTGGCGCTGTCGTGCCGCTGTGCGACATTGCGCATTGTGTCGCAGGAATCGTTTGAGGCTCAAACATGACGCTGGCCGCTACATCGTTCACCCACCGTCTCGCCACGGTCGAGGATCTCCCCGAGCTGCTCGTGCTCGTCGAACACGCGATCAGACAGCTGATCGGTGCATACCTGGATCCGGAACGTGTGCAGGCATCGTTCGAAATCATGGGCGTCGATCGCCAGCTGATCGACGACGGGACCTATTTCGTCATCGAACACGAAGGTCGCATCGTTGGGTGCGGTGGCTGGAGTCGACGTGCCACGCTATTCGGTCACCATCATACAGCCGGGCGGGACGGACGCCTGCTGGACCCGGCGCATGAACCGGCGCGCGTGCGCGCGATGTACACACACCCAGATTTCGTTAGGCGGGGAATTGGGCGGCGCATCCTGCAACTGTGCGAAACGGCAGCGCGTCAGGAAGGCTTTCGCAGCGTTGAGCTCGTTGCCACCGTTGCCGGCGAGCCGCTCTACCTGGCGTATGGCTTTGCGGTGGTCGAACGGATGCAGGTGCCCACCTCCCGCGGTGTGAGTGTTCCATGCGCACGCATGGTTCTGAATCGCTTCAGTGCGCCTCGAGCATAAGATGCACGGCGGTTGCTATCCGTTGTGAACGGCTCGATCATTCTGCACACACCACGTGACTGGCACCGCGAGTTCACCCATGGCTAACGTTGCGAAGTGCGTTAGGCAATGCCTGTTGCCGGCGACGCTGGCGGCAATCACGCTGTCCGTGCCTGCTGCAACGATCGGCGCACAACCCACGCGAGAGATCACCCTGTGGACGGCACGCGCGCTTGCCACCGTCCTCGCTGAAGTCGGGAGTGAGTTCGAACACAGCAGCGGCTATCACCTGCACATTGTCAGCGATTTGCCTAACGGCTTTCAGCGACGTTTGGATGCTGGCGAGTCATTCGATCTGCTCATCAGCGCGGACGCGACCGTCGACGCCTGGACGCAACGCGGACATGTCGTCGCCGATTCTCGACGCCCCATCGCAAAATCCGGTATTGGCGTGGCGGTGCGTGCCGGAGCTCGGAAGCCCGATCTGAGTACCACGGAGGCGTTCAAGCGCGCGCTCCTCAATGCAAAGTCGATCGCGTACCTGAAGGTCGGGAGCGGGATCTACATGGACGCCCTGCTGGATCGCCTCGGTATCGCGGACGCCGTGAAGCCCAAAGTGCTGCGACCGGATACAGACATCGTAGCGGAGATGGTCGCGAAAGGTGAAGCGGAGCTTGCCGTTGTGGTCATTACGCAGATCCTAACGACGGATGGTGTCGAGCTTGCGGGCCCGCTGCCGCCCGACATCCAGCGCATCATGACCTTTTCGGGGGCCATCAGCACAACCGCGCGATCGCGTGAGGGCGCCCAGGCGCTACTGGACTTCCTCAGGAGCCCCAGCGCGGTGCGTGTAATGAAAGCGCAGGGTATGCAGCCCGGTAGCCTCCCGTAAAAGGCACGCCGTTAGGCGTGCCTTTTCCGGTGTCGGGCTAGTTACTGACGGTCTTCGCGTCTTTCTTCGGCGGGTTCTTGACGTACTTGTCGAGCCAGGCCGACCAACGCGCCCAGAGGTCGAGTGTCGTTTCCTTCGTTGCCGGCCCGTGATCCTCGAACGGATACAGATACATCGACGTCGTCTTCCCCAACCCATTGAGCGCATGGAAAAGGCGCGGCGAGTTCGAAAGCTCGGTCCCGACGTTCTGATCGTGCATGCCGTGATACAGCAGCAACGCGCCCGTTAGGTTGTTGGCGAAGAGCAGCGGCGACATGTGCAGGTACGTGTCTTTCGCGTCCCAGAAGGAACGACGTTCACTCTGGAAGTCGAGCGGTGTGAGGGTGCGGTTGTAGTTGCCGTCACCCGCGATGCC
>JBFMFA010000751.1:0-2399 GCA_040753195.1 Gemmatimonadota bacterium
TGGGAAGGTGGCAAGATTCCATTTAGCCGTCTCGGAGGCGCTATCGTGTACGATATTGCGGATCTCGACGACTACCTTGCGCCAAGGCGTCAGAGCACTACGTCGGACATCGGTCCGCGGCGCAAAGCAAGCCGATACCACTGCGCCCCGCTTACGCGAGCGGCGCAGAGATGCGGGCACTGAAGCAGCGACCGACCGCAGTCACGCGGTGTCTTGAGGCAGTGGAGCAGCTTCTCGCTCGCCTCCGGTTTTCACACCGTAACGAGATGACCGAAGTAGGCTGCCTAAGGTGTACGGGAATTGTCGGTGAGCGCGCCTAACGATTATCCGACCGTCGATCGCGGCACCAAGAGCAGATCCGCGCACCATTGTAAGATGCGCCTCATGCCGGTGTCGCGTCTGATCAGCGGCCGCGCCCGGACCGCTGTGTCGCCTACTGCCATCAGATCACAGGCCTGGCCGTCGAGTCAAATAGCTGAGCAGCGTAGTCATCAGCCGCGATACGAACCCATTCATCGTCAAACATCCACAGCCATCCGATGGCAAGGCCGGCACTTACGAGCAACGCGGCAGCGAGCGCCACGGGATTCGCTGTTGTGAGGTAATTGTGGCGATTTAGCAGAACGCCGAGGCTGACGGTGAAGGATGCCCCCGACGTGCACAGCCCCGCCGCCTTGGCGCCTCGTATGTTTCTGCGGAAGCCATAGACGGCATTTGCACTTGCCACGGTTGGGAACTCGCTGGCCGCTCTAGTGCGCTCTCGTAAGGCAACAACGGCACTTGCATAACGAGCGTCGGCGGCCACCAAATCGGCCTGCTCTTCCTCGACGGATGGAAGCGTGCATGAAGCAACTCGCTGGACGCGGGAGTGCAAGTCTTTGACATCGCGTCTGCCCTCGATGGCATGATGCCGTAGCATCAAAACAGTCGGTAGCCCGCCCCACTTTGCAACAAGTCTCCTTTCCGCGCGCTTTCCCGCATCTCGAACAAATTGCGCAACCAGGAACAGCGACGCGAACGCGATGCCGACACTCCACGCGAGTTGCGCACCGCTGAACAGCGATGGGAACATACCGGCCACGGTCAACACAACGGGCGCGATTAGTAACACCGAAGGTGCTATCCGCGCCGTTAGGCTATACGAGTCGAGAGCGCCGGAGAACACGAGCTAGTCTTCCACCTCTCATTTGCGTGTTGAGCATTCAGGCGTCACGAACGCCAAGTGGCGAACGCACCGCACAGACCTAACGAGCTGGGTGCAATACGCGGACGCCGTGCTCTGCTCGAGGTCATACGGATCGAAACAGCGGATTGAGGATTCTTGAACGAAGGCCAATTCAAAGCGGTTACTCATGCTTGTGCTGCGATAGCACACACTCACCACCCTAACTCCATTCGTTGGGCAACGTAAAGTCCTTAGCAAACTCGCCGCCAAAGGTCATCCTAGGTGCTAAGTCCCACCCACATTGACGAAGTCACGGGGATTCGGCGGCGGCGCGGTTAGTTCGCAATAGGGTGGGGGCGGCGTCTGAGGAGATGCTGCCGACGAATATCGCGTTGCCGGCGTCGGCTACAATCATCATCACCGCAGGCAGGTCATTGGCATCCAGCGCATCGGTGATCCACGCAAACACCTTCATGTCGTCGCCCGACGGGACTGGTGCGCAGCCGCGTGGGTGCGAATGCCACTCACCGATGTAGTGCAGCTGTCCGGCCGTCGCCGCGTGTACTTGGCCCACTCGTTCCTTCAGGCCCGCTGCGCCGCGAATATACAGCGTGGGCCATTCCTCGCTGTCAGGTGGCGACGGGATGCTGTCAACCACATAGACCACGCGGCGCGCGACATCGACAGACCCCAGTAGCACACCACCAGTCTCGTTAGGCAGTTTTGCGCTGCGCTGCTCGGCAAGGTTGGCCATCAACCCTTCGTCGGTGACGAGCCGCCAGTCGCCAACCGCCACCTCCATCGATGAATTAACCGGAACATTGACCGCCGCAACACTGAGCGTTGCCTGGTCGATACGCCAAACGCGGATCATGGCGTTGGGTGCTTCCACTATCTGTTCGAGTGCCGCGGCGCCGAGACCAGCGAGCGTCTTGATGCGAGCATGGGGTAGTTGACTGCTCACATCGCGGCATGATCGGCCGTAGCGTTCGCGCGCGACCGCGCCGCGGAGCGTGTCCATTAGAGCTGGGGCGCCGGCGATGGCTCGATAGTATTGCATCTCCAACGCGTCGAGCCGAATCGATCGATCGGACGGCTCTGCAAGAAGCGTGAGGTCGGTGCCCGTCGGGTTCAGAAACAGAGAGATGCGACGCCCGGGCGCATCCACGTCGCGCGCGAGCGTGCGCGCCACCGCGATCGATGCCGACATGTCAACGATGGCGGCCGCTTCGGT
>JBFMFA010000752.1:0-2389 GCA_040753195.1 Gemmatimonadota bacterium
ATGGAGACGGGCAACGCCCGCGTCGGTCGCGAATCACTGCTTCGGCTGGAGCGACATGGCGCTGTCGAAGACACCTACTGGACGTTTGTCTACGCGCCGTTGCGAGAGAACAACGGCGAAACCAACAAAGTCATCGCCATCTGCAATGAAGTCACGGCGGAGGTGCAGGCCCGCGAGCTTGTGGCGCGCAGCGAAGCGCGCTACCGCCGCATCTTCGAGTCGGTTGGTGTGTCAATCTGGGATGAGGACTTTTCCGCGGTAAAAGCTGCGCTGGATGAGCTGCAGCAATCAGGGGTGCAGGATCTGCGCCGATACTTCGCGGAGCATCCAGAGTTCGTTAGGCGGGCGATCGGTCTCGTGCGGGTCCGCGCCGTGAATCAGGCAACCATGCGTATGTTTCAGGCCGAGGACGAGCAAGCGCTCATGGAGTCGCTGGCCACTGTGTTCGTTCCTGAAACAGAGGCTGTATTCGCCGAAGAACTGATTACGATCGCTGAAGGGCGCACACACTTCGAAGCTGAGGCGGTCCTGCGCACGCTCGCGGGCGAACGTCGCAACGTCCTCTTCACGATGGCTCTCCCTAAGGAGGACCCTGAACTGCGTCGCGTGCTCGTGACGCTCACCGACATTACAGAACGCAAACGCGCGGAAGAGGCGCTCGTCGAGAATGCGCGGGTTCTGGAGACGCTGAATCGTGCGGGGCGCGCGCTTGCCGCCGAGATGGATCTCGATCGCATCATGCAAGCCGTGACAGACGCAGCCACGGAGGTAGCCGGCGCGGAGTACGGTGTCTTTTTCAGAAACGTGGTTAGCGAGGCGGGCGAAGCGCACATGCTCTACACGTACAGTGGCGCCGAGCGAGAAGCGTTCGAGGGGCTGGACCGCACGTCCGATGCAGCGGTGTTCGGCCCCTCGCTCAGCGGCGAAGGACCCGTTAGGCTGACTGACATTACCGCCGATCCGCGTTACGAACGCAAGGCGCTGCACCTGCCGCTGCGAAGTTATCTCGCTGTCCCCGTGAAGTCGCGTTCCGGTGAGGTGATCGGCGGACTGGTTCTTGGTCACCGGGACGTCGGTGTCTTTACCGAACGCTCCGAGCGACTGGTCGTCGGTATCGCCACGCAGGCGGCTGTCGCGATTGACAACGCGCGCCTGTACGAGCAAAGCCTGCAATTGATTGGCAAGCTGCAAGACAGCGATCGCCAAAAAGACGAGTTTCTCGCAACGTTGTCGCACGAATTACGCAATCCGCTCGCGCCGCTGCGCAACTCCCTGCACTTACTGCGTCTGGCGGGTGGGCAGAGCAGTTCGGCTGCGTCGATACATGAGATGATGGGGCGGCAGGTGAATCATCTCGTGCGCCTGGTTGACGATTTGCTCGAAATGTCACGGATCAGCCGCGGTACGTTCGAGCTGCGGCGCGAACGTGTCCAACTCGCGGCGATCGTAGGCAACGCGGTCGAGACGAGCGACCCGCTGCTGCGGGCCGCCGGCCATACGTTGCGGGTGGACCTGCCTCACGAGCCGGTATGGATCGACGGCGACCCCGTTAGGCTCGCACAGATTCTCGCCAATCTGCTGAACAACGCCGCGAAGTACACGAATTCCGGCGGCAAGATTTCAGTGACCGCGCACAAGGTTCAGAATCATGCAGACGTAACCGTCCGCGACAATGGTTCCGGTATCAGTCCAGAAGCGCTGCCGCACGTCTTCGAGATGTTCAGTCGCGGTGACCGCTCGAGCGGCCGCGATCAGACGGGTTTGGGTATCGGGCTCGCGCTCGCGCGTCGCCTCGTCGAAATGCACGGCGGCACCATCACGGCTCACAGCGCAGGGCTTGGAAAGGGGAGCGAATTCACCGTGCGCATCCCCTTGGCAAGAGACCAGCTGACACACACAACACCCTCCGAGCGCACGACCGCCGCCATTACGCGCAAACGCATTCTCGTCGTCGACGACAATCGCGATTCCGCCGAAAGTCTGCGCATGCTGCTGGAATTTCTCGGTGCGGATGTGCGCGTTGCGTTCGATGGTGAGGGGGCGCTTGCAGCGCTGAAAGGCTACGACCCTGCCGTTGTATTCCTCGACATCGGCATGCCGGACCTGGACGGCTATGAAGTCGCGCGCCGCATGCGTGCGCAGTTCCCGGACCGGAAGACGACGATCGTCGCTCTGACGGGGTGGGGGCAGGAAGAAGACCGTCGCAAGGCGCGTGAGGCCGGGTTCGACCGGCATCTCATCAAGCCGGCCGACGTGGGCGCTCTCCAGGCCCTGTTAGGTTCGCTCGAGGAACACCGTTAGGCGTTAGGCTCAAAACCGCCCGCAGCCGCACGTCCCTGGTCCACACCCGCCACCGGGCTCCGGCGCGGCGTCTTCGCTCGTGCCGAGG
>JBFMFA010000753.1:0-2387 GCA_040753195.1 Gemmatimonadota bacterium
TTGCCGTCGCCCATCCGCGTATTGGCGTTCCCTTCACTCGTGAGGAAGTACGTTAGGCTCTCCGCCCCGCGCGGCGGCCACGTATCGGAACTCTGCCAGCGATTCATCCCCATGGTGAAGTAGCGGACCTTGGGGAGCGTATCCAGCAAGCCGGTTTTCTCGCCTTTGAGGAAGGTATCGAACCAGCCGTATGTGAGCGCTTCGTAGTCGAGCCGGGCGTCGCCCATGCTGCTTTCGCCAACGATGGTGTTGTCCGTGGCGCGGCGCATGGCGCAGTGCAGCGTCGGCGCAATCACGGCGTGTTGCTGATTGGCGATCTCCGGCCGCGCCGTTCTGCGCACGTGGTTGAACGTCTCGAGGTTCGGGCCGACGGAAACATCATACCAGGACATGATCCACAGCCCCGGCACGTTGATGACCATGTCATCATGGAACAGGCCACCGCGGTACCAGGCCGAATCGCTAGGCGTCCGTTTCATCATCGCCCCGCCCGTTGCAATCCCCGGCATCGAATCGGCGAAGATTCCGCGCGGGCCGTCCACGGCCTTGATGATGTCGATAGATGGGAGCTTAGCCAGCGCTTTCGACCAATCGATTGGGGGGAGTTGTTGGGCGAGATCGAATGATTTCGATGCGCGGATCAACTCTTCTTGCGTTAGGCTCGACGGGAACATCGGACGTACCTGGTTCTGCTCACCATAGAGCCAGGCGATGAAGAGCATTTGCACGGCGCCGCCACGGTACCAGTTACCCTGCTCCCAATAACGTCCCACGCGCCCGACGCCAGCACCGAATCCCTGGGGCACGATCGCGCCCAGACCAGACGGATTTTGCGCGGCCACGGCCATCTGCCATTCCGCGGTCGAAGAACAGCCGATAAGGCCCACTTTTCCGTTGGCCCATGGTTGCGACGACATCCACTGGATTTCGTCGACGCCGTCACTGAGCGGTGGGCCGAGGATGTCGTAATCCCCGTCGGAGAAGAAATGGCCGCGCTCGTTCATTACCACGTACGCGTAACCGCGCTTCACCGCCTCGAGCTGCGACGTCATATCCGCGGGGGCGCCGAGCCTAACGTCCCACCAGTTGAAGTTGTAGGGCGTGCGGACGAAGATGATCGGTACCCTCCCCGTCGCGTGGCGCGGCCGATAGACATCGGCCTGGATGCGCACACCGTCGCGCATGGGGATCATGAGCTTGCGCTCGACGATCGCGAGTCGTTGCAGCTCGCGTTCGAGCGAATCTCTCCGAGCGCGGAGTTGCGCCTGGGCTTCCTGGTTCTGGGGCGGTTGCGCGCCGACGGCAGAAACAAGCGCGATCCAGGCAAGCGCGCAAAGACGCAGGGCTGACCCTAACGCTGAAAATGAAGGCATAAGCCGACTCCGGTCGGAGGGATTAAACGCTCGGGGAAAGGCTGTGGCGGGGACGCTCAGAGCGCCGTCATCCTTCCACCCATGCGCTGTCGGGCCTTTGCCGACTAAATGCACGCTAGCCGGCGCGGTCCGGTGGTCGCATCTTGGGCGGCGCTAACGGACCCCACACTCACCGAACATTTCGACACCCTTCGACTTCAGCGGTCGCGTGGCGATCGTCACTGGCGCCGCCCGAGGGCTTGGCCGGGCGACGGCTGCGCGGCTGTACGAGTTGGGCGCTTCCGTTGCGATCAATGTGCGCGATCCGGCGCGCACGAACGACATCGTACAGTCGTTAGGTGCACGAGCGTTCGCCATTCCGGGTGACGTGACGGCTCCTGACGCGCCCTCGGCCATCGTCGCGCGCACGCTCGATCGCTTCGGGCGTATCGATATACTCGTGAACAACGCCGCCCTGGCCCGCTCGACACGGTTTCATGACTTGCACGTCGACGAGTGGCGCGCCACGCTCGAAGTCAATATGACGGCGCCGTTCGTGTTGACCCAGGCCGCGCTACCGGCGATGAAGTCGCAGCGCTACGGCCGTGTCATCAATGTGTCATCCTCGGCGGGCCGCATGGTCAGTACGCTGGGGAGCGCGGCCTACACAGCATCCAAAGCCGGCCTGCTCGGCCTAACGCGAGCCAGCGCGAAAGAACTAGGCAAGTTCGGCATCACGGTGAACGCCATTTGTCCTGGCATGATCGACACCGAGCTGACCCACGAACACTCCACGCCCGACTTGCTGCAGCGTCTGGCAGCCGGGTACCCCGTGCCCCGTCTCGGCACGGCACGGGAAGTGGCAGATCTGATCTGCTTCATCGCGTCGGAGGCGGCCGGGTACATCACCGGCACGTCGCTCGACATCAATGGCGGCGACTTGATGATGTAGATGAAAGAATCCACTCGCGTTGTTCTCGCTCTCGTCGCGGCTATCGTCATCGGCGTCATCATCTCCCTAACGGGAAACCAGTC
>JBFMFA010000754.1:0-2387 GCA_040753195.1 Gemmatimonadota bacterium
GACACGTTGAATAAGCCGACGAGAAAGTCCTTTACGATGGTCGCGCGGACCGCTTGCCGAGAGGCGACTCGCGCTTGCCACGTCGTGCCAACCAGGCCGGCACCTAACGATAGCACTACCACGACGGCAGCCGCGACGGCGATGCGGTTGCGGGCTACAAACTTCCGCGCGCGATAGCCGAGCGTATCCTGACGCGCTAGCACCGGCAACCCGCTGCGCCGGCGCAGGAGATCATCCAGCAGAGCGTCGGCCGACGGGTAACGCCGGTCCGGCTCTTTGCGCAGCGCTTTGAGCGCGATCGTATCGAGATCCCCGTCAAGGAGCTTACGCAGGCGGGCGACGGGCGCACCGCGTGCGGCGCTGACGCGTATCGGATCGACAGTTTCGACCGTACCGTCGCTCAGTTCGCGTTCCTCGGTGCGAGTAATGACCGTGCTCGGCGCCTCGGGTATCTGTTCACAGACGACACGTTCTACTTCGGCCGCGGAACGTCGTCGGAAACGATGGGCCCGATGGCCCGTGAGTATCTCATAAAGCACGGCGCCTAACGCGTAGATATCGGTGGCGGTCGTGACTGCCTCTCCGCGCACCTGCTCGGGCGCTGCATACTCCGGCGTCATCGCCCGCGAGCCGAGGTGCGTCACGGTGTCACCGTGTGCAGTGCCATCGTGCAAGAGCTTCGCGATCCCAAAGTCCAGCAGCTTCACGACGCCATCGTCGGTCACGAGAATGTTGGACGGCTTGAGATCGCGGTGTACGACGAGATTGCGGTGCGCATAGCTGACGGCGCGGCAAACTTGCTCGACCAATTCGACGCGCGCATCGATGCCTAACCTTCGGTCGTCACACCAGGCGGTGATCGGCCGCCCAACGACAAGTTCCATAGCAAACCAGGGCTGACCCACATCCGTCTGGCCGCCGTCAAGCAGCGCCGCAATGTTCGGATGAGTGAGCCGCGCGAGGATCTGACGCTCAGCGAGAAAGCGCTGCTGCACCTCCTCCGAGTCCATTCCCCGCCTGACGAGTTTCAGCGCGACGCGCTGCTGGAACGCGCCGTCGACGCGCTCCGCCTCGTACACGGCTCCCATGCCTCCTCGTGCCAGTTCGCGTACGATGCGGTAAGGCCCAACCGTCTCGCCCATGCGGGATCGTGCGGCGTCCTCGTCGCCTAACAGCAGCGCGGCGTTGGCATCGGCCGAGTCGTCGAGCAGCCCACTTTCACCGTCAGCGGAGAGCAACAGTCTTTCAACCTCTGCGCGCAGCTGCCCGTCGCCCTCGCACGCCTGTGTCAGGAACTTGGCACGTGCCTCACGTGGAAGCTCGAGCACCTCGTCGAGGATGCCCTCGATTCGCTGCCAGCGTTCGCGCGATAAGCCTCTCATGACAGCCTCCGGACGCCAACCACGGTGCGCTACTTCCCTCCGGAACGCAATTGCGCGGCGAACTGGGCCGCATGGCCCCTGCCGAGCGTTCTTTTCGTTTGTTGCCGTGAGAAGGAGGTCTCATGCCGCAACGATCAATTATACGGTTCGCCCTTGCTTCGCTGATCGCCGGAATTGCACTACTGCCATCCAATGCTGATGCGCAGTCAGTGTTGCGGCGCCTGAAAGACGAGGCGAGAAGACGCGTTACCGATCGCAAACAGGCGAAGGAAGATTCCATCGTCGCCAGAGCCGGCGATGCCGTGGACTCCACGGTGAGTCGCGCGGAGCGGGCGCTTACAGCATCGGTGAACCCGCAGTCTCGCGAGGCGCGACGAACGCGTGCGGCCTTGGAGGAGGGCCGTCTCGTACTCGAGAAGGTGTCGTTCGACGCTGGTACGGCCACGCTCGCGGCAGGAAGCGACGCGCAGCTGGCTCAGCTCGCGGCGGCACTGTCAGAGGTCAGCGGGACATTCCTCGTCGAGGCGCATGCAGCGCCTAACGCCAACGCGCGGGCAGCAAAGGCGCTCTCCGACAAGCGAGCGGCGGCGGTCAAGACGTGGCTCGTCGCCGCGGGCATTCCAGCCCAGCGGCTTTTCACCATCGGCGTGGGCAGTGAACGGCCGCCCGAGCGTATCGAAATCGCGCGGATGCAGTAATCCGCTGCGTCAACCTGGGAGGATTCATCCGTATGAGCAAGATCGCGATTGCGGGCTGTTCTCTGATGCTTGGGCTGCTCCCCGGCGTCGCAGACGCTCAGGCGTTTACCAGCACTGCAACAGATTGCAGTGATCTGCAGCTATTTGGTGCCGAGGGCGTGCCTAACGGCGCCACACACAAGTATCGCTTTCGCGGCTCATGCCGTGAGGTCGAGAAGAACGATGGGAAAGTTATCGGCGTCCGTTGGGAAGGGTGGGTCGAGGTCGAATCGCAATACGACGTCGTCAGCGCGGAGTTGACCGAGGC
>JBFMFA010000755.1:0-2383 GCA_040753195.1 Gemmatimonadota bacterium
AACAGCGGGTCCCCAAGGCAGCCGCGCGTTAGGCAGTCGGCGGTACTACCTGAACCGGGAGAGGACATGGAGTCAGTGCGAATGGACGTCAACGAGTTCCATTTCGAAGACGGCGCGCACGCGGGCGACCGAGCTACCAACGACCGCTGGTTGCTTGTGGCCCGTCAGGCCGTCGCTGAGCTGTTCGGCGAGCCAGGCGAGCGTGCGTTCACCATCCGATACTGGAATGGGGAACTGGAAAACCCAGGCGCGAGCGCGCAGCCGCAATTCGAGTTGATCTTGCGTCAGCCAGGCGCCCTGCGCCAGATGTTTTTCCCTCCGTCCGAGCTCGCCCTTGGCGAAGCGTTCATTCGCGGCGACTTCGATGTGGCCGGTGACCTGGAGCGCGCGGTCGCTCTCGCCACAGCCCTTCAGGAGCGCCTGCGCTCACCCCGGCGCCTCGCGCGCCTAACGGGACTGTTGCTGCGCCTCCCCACCGACGCCGGCCGCTCGCCTGACCGTACCCGCTTCCGACCGTCGCTTCCATTCGTTAGGCGGCGTCACACACGCGCGCGTGCCGCGGCGGCGATCCGTTTTCACTACGACGTCGGCAATGACTTCTACTCGCTCTGGTTGGACGAGCAGCGCGTGTATTCCTGCGCGTACTTCTGCGCAGACGACGATGACCTCGATCGGGCACAGACCGCAAAGCTGGAGCACATCTGCCGCAAGCTGCGCCTGCAACCCGGCGAGCACTTTGTCGACATCGGATGCGGATGGGGTGGCCTCGTCAGGCACGCCGCGCGTCACCACGGCGTCGAGGCGCTCGGTATCACGCTCAGCCGATGCCAGGCTGAATACGCACGCGAGCGGATCGCGCGCGAGGGACTCGCCGATCGCTGCCGCATCGAGGTCTGTGACTACAGGGACCTGCCCCGCGGGACCACCTTCGACAAGGTGGCAAGCGTCGGTATGTTCGAGCACGTAGGCGGAAAGCAGCTACGGTCGTATTTCTCTGCCGCCTTTGCCCTAACGCGGCCCGGCGGGCTGTTCTTGAACCACGGCATCGCCAGTCTCGAACACGCGCGGCCGCATACGGTCGCCGAGTTGCTCACAGCGTTCATGTGGCGGAAGGGGAAGCTCATCGATCGTCATGTCTTCCCGGACAGCGAGCTCGTACCGCTTGCCGACGCGATCCATCAAGCCGAAGCCGCGGGATTCGAGACACGCGACGTCGAGAGCCTGCGCGAACACTACGCCCGCACGCTGCGGCACTGGGTCAGGCGCCTGGAGGCCCGCGCCCACGATGCCGCCGTAGCGACCAACGAGATGACGGTCCGTCTCTGGAGGCTGTATATGGCGGCCAGCGCGTACATGTTCAGCGTTGGGAGATTCGGAGTCGCGCAGGTGCTGCTCGCGCGTCCGGACCTAACGGGAGCTACGCCTCTCCCGTCCACGCGGCACGACCTCTACCTCCATCCACTAGAGACGGCGACACGGAGCTCGTTATGCAACCGCGCATCGTAGTCCCGCTCGACGGCTCGGCGTTCGGCAAGCGCGCCCTCCCGCTCGCGCTGGCCCTTGCGCGTCGCAGTGGCGCATCTATCGAGCTGGTTCACGTGCACGAGCCACCCATGGTCGCCTCCGGCGCGCCGCCCTTTGACGCTCGGTTCGACGACGAGGAGCGGGCGCGGATGCGCACTGAGTTGCTGGCGCTGGCGAAACAGCTCGTTATGGAGACCGGTCTCGCGGTCACGGCTCGGTTTCTCAACGGCGAAGTCGTTCCGTCGCTGCGGCAGTACATCGCGAGCAGCGATGCCAGCCTCGTCGTGATGATGACGCACGGCAGGGGAGGACTCAGTCGCATCTGGCTCGGAAGCGTGGCCGACGGCTTGATTCGAGTCTCGCCCGCTCCGGTCCTCCTCGTGCGAGGGGGGAGCGAGTGGCCGAGCGAGCTGCGTGAACCGATTTTCCGCCGCGTGCTCGTTCCGTTGGATGGCTCCGATATGGCCGTGGAGATTCTCCCGCACGTGCTGTCGCTAGCAACGCCTAACGAAACAACATTGGTGCTGTTCAGTGTCATCGATCCGAGACTGGCGTTGCAGCCCACGGCCGTGGACGTGCGCTTCGAATCGCAGCGAATCGAGACGTTGGTGGAAAGCGTCCGGCGCGTGACGGAGGAGCGCCTAACGCGGCTGGCTGACGAGTTGCGGGTGAACCGCGTCGATGTGTCCCTGGACGTGGTCGTCGACGCACAACCCGCGCAGCGCATACTGACCGACGCGGAGGAACGCCAGATCGATCTCATCGCGCTCGCCACACATTCTCGCCGCGCCCTTGGCCGTTTCCTGATCGGAGGAACCGCGGACAAGGTGATACGTGGTGCACACGTACCGGTGCTCGT
>JBFMFA010000756.1:0-2375 GCA_040753195.1 Gemmatimonadota bacterium
CAACGCGGCGGCGCATTCACGCAGCATGTGACGGCGTATCGCTCGCGCGCAGCGGGACCAGGCATCTCGGCATTCGCCGTTCTGCGAAAACCATGGACCATTCCGACGTTATACGGAAATCGGCTGGCGCTATTTTTCGGACAGGATTCCTCGTTAGGCCTTCTTCGCGAAGGGGACACCGCCAACACCTCCGCGGAATCACAGCTGCGCGGGACCCGCGCCGTACACCCGTTCAGCGATGGGCGCGACGCCGTGTACACGTTTAGTGGTGGCGACACCGTCGCCGTGCTGCACACCAGCGACCGCGCAATCACCATCGTGCGCGTCGTGGTGGAGCCGCGCCCCGAGCAATCGGAATCGCCGGTGGTCGTGTTTCGTGGCGAGATCAATCTCGACGCGGAGTTGCACGAAGTCGTGCGCATGCGCGGGCAGTTCCTCACGTTAGGACGGCGCGGACCACAACGCCAAAGGCTCGTGGTGCTGCCGCTTACCGTCACGGCGCACGTGGATCTGGAGTCGGTGCTGATCGGTGGTCGCTACTGGCTGCCGCGTTACCAGCGTATCGAACGGCACGTGAGCGTGAATGGTCTCGCGCAGGGGAATTCGGTGTTCCGCATCGTCTCGCGATTCAGCCAGCATCACATCGTCGAGAGCAGGGCCGGCGATGTCGCGCTGTCACGCGATAGTATGGACGCCGCGATGGGGGCGATGGGCATTGCCGACGCCGATCCGACGCTGGTGCGGCGCCTAACGGTCGCGCCCAGCGCTCGTTCCGCGGAACCGCATCCGTGGGCCCTACCGTTAGGCGGGGCGACGGCGAGCGCGCAGGAGGACAATCTTGCGGAGGCGAACGGTTTCACCGCCGCGAGAGTCTCGCGCGTCGCCTGGCGCGCGCAACGCATCGCCGATGTTGTGCACTTCAATCGAGTGGAGGGATGGAGCACCGGCGTCGGGGTAGAGGCACGCGCTGGCGCTTGGGCGCCGCGCCTACGATTCCGCGCAAATGGTGCGTGGGCGTGGACCGAGCAGACAGCGCGCGGACGCGTCGAGGCGCTATACGCGGCAGAGGGTGGGCAATTGAGCGCGGGTACGCGGCTCGGCCGCACGCTGGACATCACCAACGACTTCACAGCGCCGCACGACAGCGGCGGCTCGCTGCTCGCCGCGCTGGCCGGAACGGATCCCTACGACTATGTGGACCGTCGTTCGGCTACGTTGTGGCTCAATCGCCAACTCGCGCCGCGCCTCGGCGCGCTGCACGTCGAGATAGGTGTGGGTGACGATCGTCCAGCGCCTGCACGCCTAACGAGGGGCATGTGGAGTGGCGGTGAGCCGTTGCCACCGAACCGGGGAGTCGATGCTGGCACGTACGCGCGAACCGCTGTCATTGGTGATTGGAACCCCAGCGTCACAGGGAGCGCGCTCGTATCCGGCGTTGGTGCGCGTCTCCACTACGAAGCGGCTGTTGGGCAGATCAATTGGCAACGTGGTTCGCTCCGCCTTGTGGGGCGCGAAGACGCAGGTCCCTTCGCCTTCGGCGCTTTGATCGATGCCGGTGCCGTGACGAGCGCGAATGTTCCTTCCCAGCAGTTGTTCGAGGTGGGTGGGGAGCCATCCTTCCCCGGCTTTGACTACAAGGAGTTCGCTGGCGACCGCGCGGTCGCGACGCATTGGCGCGCCCTGTACCAGCTGCCCCTGTTGCGTTCTCCCCTGCGGTTCCTCGGTTGCACGTGCCTAACGGGGCCGGCGCCGGCGTTCGCCATCACGTTGCACGGCGCGCGTCTCTGGTCGGCCGGCACGACGACCACCTCATCCATCGCGCGGCTCGGCCGCGCCGTCGATTCGATGCCCGCTGGGCCCGGCGCGCCGAGCGATGGCGTGCCCGTATCACGGCCGACCGACGGCTGGCGCGGCAGTATGGAAGTAGGCGTGCGCCTATTCGGCGGCGCAGTAACGGTTGGCACTGCGCGCGTACTCGAGCCGGGCGCGCCATGGCGCGCGAGCGTGAGCATCGGTCAGCAGTGGTGAGCTAGCCCCCGAGGGCACCTCGCAACCTTGCGTGCGGACTGAGTGTCTAAGGGGAGACGCTCACCCCAACCGCACGTGGCCATTCTCAAAGGAACGCTCGACATCCTCGTCCTCAAGACGCTCTCTTGGGGGCCGATGCACGCTTTCGAGATCACATCGTGGCTGGAGCAGCGCTCGGGGGGTCGTTTCGAGGTCGACGACAGCGCGCTGATTCAGGCCGTGCATCGGATGGAGGCGCGCGGGCTCCTCACGGCCGAGTGGGGGGTGACCGAAAATGACCGGCGCGCACGTTACTATCGGCTGACGGCCGCGGGTCGCGCGCACCTTCGCGCGGAGGGCGCCGAGTT
>JBFMFA010000757.1:0-2365 GCA_040753195.1 Gemmatimonadota bacterium
GTTCCATGTGCACTTCCATCGCAAACTGGGTCTGCGGCGCGCCGAAGCCACGAAATGCGCCGTTAGGGGGTGTGTTCGTCATCACGGCACGCGCGTGAATGCGCGTGTTGGCGCAACGATAGGGACCGGCCGCGTGAATGGCGCCGCGTGAGAGCACCACGGGACTGAGCGTGACGTACGCGCCGCCGTCGAGCAGAATGTCGACGTCCATCGCAACGAGGCGACCGTCGTTCGTTAGGCCCGTTCGGTGGCGCACGATCGAGGGGTGCCGCTTGGTCGTGGCGAGCATGTCCTCTTCCCGATCGTAAATCAGCTTCACCGGGCGCTGCGCCTTGAGTGCGAGCAGCGCCGCGTGAGCCGCGATCATCGACGGGTATTCCTCTTTCCCGCCAAACCCGCCGCCGGTTTCCGTTTGTACGACCCGCACCCGCGCCACGGCGTTGCCTAACACCATCACGAGCGCTTTGTGAACGTAGTACGGGCATTGGATCGACCCGTATACGGTGATACCGTCGCTCTCGGGGACGGCCACTACGCCGTTAGGCTCGATATACACGTGCTCCTGAAGCCCGGTGCGGTACGTCCCTTCCACGACGCGCGCCGCGCCAGCCAGGGCGCGTTCCGCAGCGCCTTTTTCGATCAGGATCTCCTTGAACACACGCGTCGACCGTTCCGGATCGAACACCGGTTCCGATCGTTCTTCGGTCAGCTCGACGCGGGCGGCGAGCAGCGCTTCGCGGTCGGCGTGCGCCAGCAGCAGTACCGGCTCGGCGACGTGGCGGATGTCTTGTTCGACGAGACACGGCTGATCGTCTTCGAGGAGAGCGATGACGTTGCGCCCAGGAATATCGCGGTGATCGACGATCGTGAAACCGCTCGTCTCGAAATCGCAGCGGATGTTCGTTAGGCGGCCGGATGGAATCGTGGACCGGATCGTCCGCGCATATAGCATACCCGGGAAGACCAGGTCGTCTGCGTACGCCGCCTGCCCGGTGGCCTTGCCGATGCCGTCTTTGCGCGGCACGCTCGTCCCGACGACTAGTGACATGATAGTCGAATCATGGCGGCCAGATGATGCCACGCCAGCCACGCGATCGCAAAGCCGCTCGCCGTGTGGTGGTCAACAAAAAGAAAACGCGGAAACCGCCGATGAAGCGCGGTCTCCGCGTCTGTGCTTCCGAGGCTCGGCTAGTTTCCGCCGGCCTTGCGTCGGGCCTCTGCCACTAGCTCCGGGCTCGCGTAGATGGCGACTTCAACGCGGCGATTCTGCGCGTGGGCCGACTCGGTGTTCGCCATGTTGACGGGCTCAGTCTCGCCAAGCCCCATCGTCTGCAGCCGGCTCCGATCTACGCCTTCGGCCACCAGGAAGTTCGCGGCGGCCTGAGCGCGGCGGCGCGAGAGGTCTTCGTTGTATGCGTGCGTACCAACGCTGTCCGTATGTCCCACGATCAGCAGGTTTGACTTGGGGTACTGCTCGAGGCTCTTGGCCAGCGTAGACAGATTCGAGCGCGCACTGCCTTTGACGACGTCTGAGTTGAAGTCGTAAAGTAGGCCGGACTCGAACGTCACCTGAATCCCTTCGCCCACGCGCTCGACGACGGCGCCTGGGATATTCTGCTTCAACTCCTTTGCCTGCTGGTCCATCTGGTGGCCAATGATGGCGCCAGCGGCTCCGCCGATCACCGCCCCAACGATGGCGCCCTTCGCTGTGGAGCCGTTGTGTTTGCCGATGGCGCCACCGATGACGGCACCTGCGCCGGCGCCGATGATGGCGCCCCGCTCCTTTTTGTTGAGCGATGCGCACGCTGAGCCGCTCACAACAAGGGCAGCCAGAGCGATCGCCGCGCCCGACCGAACGTTCGTATGCATCTGCAAACTCCCGGATTGTCGAATTAGTTATGACGTCTGCGTTAGGCGCCCGTCCCGCATGCCATTTTCGCGGCGCCTTTACAGCATACCCGCAACACGCGTGCTCAGGTCCGACTTATTCTCGAGTCTGCTAGTAACTGCTTGTACCGTTTAGGTTTCTTGACCCAGCAATGGAACCGACTCTGACGTGACCCAGGACACAAGAGACAGCAAGGACTTCATTCGAGAGATGGTGGCGCGCGACGTGACCTCCGGGAAGTTTGGCCGCCCCGTGATGACGCGCTTCCCGCCTGAGCCCAACGGCTTCGGGCACATCGGTCACGTCAAGTCGATCTGCCTGAACTTCGGTGTGGCGGCGGAGTTTGGCGGTGTCTGCAACCTGCGTTTCGACGACACCAACCCGTTCACCGAAGACATCAAATACGTGAACGCATTTAAAGAAGACATCCGCTGGTTAGGCTTCGATTGGGATGGACGCGAGTATTATGCGAGCGAC
>JBFMFA010000758.1:0-2351 GCA_040753195.1 Gemmatimonadota bacterium
GATCTATCCGCCTAACACGTACGCGTCGACAGAGGAGCTGGTCGAAGCGGCGAAGGCGATGGCGCCATACGGAGGGGTGTACATCACGCACATGCGCAGCGAGGGAGACAAGTTCCTCGAGGCGATCGACGAGGCGCTGCGCATCGGTCGCGAAGGCGGAGTGCCCGTGGAGATTTTCCATCTCAAGGCGAGCGGGCCGCGCAACTGGCCCAAAATGCCGGTCGCGATCGCCAAAATCGATTCTGCGCGCGCCGCCGGACAGGACGTTCAGGCCAATATGTACCTGTATCCCGCAGGCGGGAACTCGTTTGCGAGCTGCATTCCGCCGAAGTACGCGGCGGGTGGGAGACTCCTCGAGAACCTGAAGAACCCTTCCCTGCGCGGGACGATGGTCGCTGAAATGCACGCACAAGACGCCGGCTATGAGAATCTCTGCGAGATCGCGACGCCGGCGAATGTGATGGTGGTCGGCTTCAAAAAGCCCGAATATCAGAAGTTTGAGGGGAAACGACTTGAAGAGATTGCCCACGCGTTAGGCAAGGACTGGGCGGAAGTGATCATCGATCTCAACGTTGAGGAGAACCTGGGGCTCGGTGAGCTTCTCTTCTTGATGAGCGAGGACAACATCAAGCTTCAGCTCGCTCAGCCGTGGATAAAGTTCGGCACCGACGCCGGCTCCACAGACCCGACGACCGCGCGCGGCATGACCCACCCGCGGACTTATGGCAACTTCCCGCGTCTCTTCGCCAAGTACGTGCGCGAGGAGCGAGTGATCCCGCTCGAAGACGCGGTACGCAAAGCGTCCGCGGCGGTCGCGACGCGTTTGCATCTCACCGATCGCGGGGTGCTGAAAGTCGGTCTCAAGGCCGACGTGATTGTCTTCGACCCGGCCACTATCAAAGACAACGCCACCTTCGAGAAGCCACATCAACTCTCCACCGGCGTTCGTGACATGTTCGTGAACGGCGTCGCAGTGCTGCGCAATGGCCAACACACCGGGGCGAAGCCAGGGGTGGTTGTACGCGGGCCGGGGTATCGTCCACGCTAATCGTTAGGTACGCGCCGCTCGTTAGCTGCATCGGTCGATGTGGCCGAGCATCGTGGCCCAGGAGACATCGTCGACGCCCGGCTCGGCGGCTTTAAACCGCCAGATGTTGTGTTCGTTGTATCTCTGCACAAAGGCCGTTCGGACGTCTCTCGAGCCAACCGTCGAAGCTGACGGTGAAATGCCGACTGCGGCGGCCTAGCTTGAGCCGCTGTTTAGTGACTTGGCAGCGAATCATTGCCAGACGGAATGTCTGAGCAGAAGGTGCCAATGACCCACTGTAACTTCGCGGTTTCCCCGTTACTCCTAATTCTGCTGCTACCTGCATGCGCAAGTAGTCGTGCGATCCTCTTCGCATCGGCACCGCTTCCGCTCACTGACACGACGACGATCGAGGTCTTTGCGATGCAGCCGGACGGCTCGGAGCGCCGGCAGTTGACACGTGGCCGCGGCCAGCGGAAGTGGAGCAACTTCCCTGTCTGGTCCCCTGATGGCCGACACATCGCGTACCAAGTCGTCCCGGTCGGCCATCCGCAGAATCGCACCGAAATCCATATCATGGATGGCACCGGCGGCGCTGATCGACTGCTGGTGCGCTTGGACAGTGCGGATGCTGCGCATCCGGAGTGGTCTCCGGACGGCACACGCCTCCTCTTCACGGCATATCGCGCGCCCATTACCACACCCGAGATCTATACAATCAGACCGGATGGCAGCGACCTAACGAGAGTGCCGGTTGATTCTGGAGTGTACGGAGTACTCGCATGGGAACCGGACGGGCGCTCGTTTCTCACCAGCCGAAGGCTTCCGAGTGGCCGTTCAGAGATCCTGCGCGTGGCAATTGCTACTGGCCAGTCGCGCGTGGTTTTGAAGTCGGATTCCCTTGTGCTGGCGGTGCCCAGTACTGCGCCCGACGGATCGGCCATCGTTATGCAGGGCGCCCTTGCCGGCGCATCTCGCGCTGTGCACGTGTTCCTGTCGAACGCCGACGGCACTCTACTCCGTCGTGTGACACCCGACACCGGCATGCACAACTTTCCACGTTGGTCGCACGATGGAAGGTATATCGTTATGCAGTGCAGTATGGCGGACCTTAACGTGCCGCATCCAGGGCTCACATTGTACGACACGCTCGAGGTGTGCACGGTGACTCGCAATGGCAAACGCTATCGTCGCGTCACGCGAAACTCACACACGGATGTGCATCCCAGCTGGTGAGTATGGACGCCGGCTCGTGCGGGCGGCGTCCACACTCGCGAGTGGCGCTACGGTGCCGGCGCTCCGAGCGGGCCAGAGACGCTGTTCA
>JBFMFA010000759.1:0-2349 GCA_040753195.1 Gemmatimonadota bacterium
CAGGCCGCTGAGACGCTGTCTGATGATCTCTTCGCCGTCGGCCGAGACGGCGCCGCGAGTGTTCGCTTCGGCGAGCGAGCCGCCAAAGAGCGAGCGTCCCTGGAAGGTGTCTGGAATCTCGTAGCCACCGACTTCCATGAGCGTGGGCGCGACATCAAGCAACCGCGCACCCTGCAATTCGCCCAGCGCTGGCACGTTAGGCGCCGCCAGGATGAACGCCCCGAATTGTGCGTGGTTACAGTCATCCGGGCCGGTGTCGTTTTCCTGCACGTGCAACTTGCCTTTGTATCCGACACCGCCGATTGAGCGCCAGTCGAGCGCGCCGAAGTGCACGATGAGATCGGGAGCGACGTTTTGGACGCGCTGATAGACGTCCTGCGGTTTGAACACGAGTGTGCCTAACGGCTGTCCGTTCTGGTCCGCCGTCGCCTCGAACTTCGCTTTCATCGCGTCGCGGAACTGCTCGTACTCGGCGGCTGGTACTGCTCCTTGCGGTTCGCGCCCCTCAACGTTGAAGAAAACGCGAGCATAGTAGCCGCCCTCGCTCCACACCTTCGTCTTGGGCCAGTTCACTTTGAGTTTACCGAACGGCGTCACCGTCTCGGGGTACTCGTCCAGCGTTAGGAGCTTCTCCTGCACGAGCCATTCATTCACGCAGTAGCCGCCGTGTAGCGCCTGAGCGCCGTGGTCCGACACGACTAGCACCGCCGTTCGGTCGTCCAGCAGTTCCAGTAGTCGGCCGATCTCTTCGTCGAGATGCAGATAAAAATCGGAGATCACGTGTTCGTATTTGGTGTTCGGCTCGTGATCGGGGTGCGTTGCGTCCATGTATTTCCAGAACCCGTGATGCACCCGGTCCAGGGCGATGTTCACGAAATGGAAATAGTCCCATTCGGCGTTTTGTACGTAGTGCCTAACGACCTGGAACTGCTTGGTGCTCATCTCGAAGATCTGCGCGCGCAGCCAGTCCTTGTCATCGGTGCGGAAACCCTTGACGTCAACCAGATACTCGCCGACGAGGGTCTTGATCTCATCCTTGATATGCGCGGGGTGCGTGTATTCGTCCTCGATCGATGGCGTCATGAAGCAACCGACGGAGATGCCGTTCACCTTGGGAGGCGGGAAGGATGGCGGAACTCCGATCAGGACGGACTTCTTGCCTTCGAGCGCCAGATGATCCCAGATCGTGAGCGCCTTGAAAGAACGCGAGTTCACGATCGAGAGGTTGGCGTATGTATGGTCGGCCCGGTTGCGGAATCCGTACACACCTAACGAGCCGGGGTCCTGGCTCGTGACCATGCAGCGCCAGGCCGGAATCGTGATCGGCGGGATGACACTCTCCAGCCGGCCGTAACAGCCAGCGTCCATGAGGCGCCGGATGTTAGTGAGCCGTTCGTCGCCAAACAGCAGGGCGGGTGCGGCGCAATCGAGCCCGATGACGAGGAGCTTCATGGCAGCGGTCCAGCGAAGCGCATCATGCGATCCGGTGTAGGGGTCGAGTCCAGAGCGGCACCAGCAGAAGCCCGGCCCGACGGCCCTTTGGTGCTTCGCCGTGGGTCCAAGCCTGCCCGCTGTTGCGTCTGTTCAAGCCAGTGCAAAAACACGGCGCTCCGCGTCGAGTCGGCGGCCGCGAGATCGGTCGTTTCCATCACGTCAGTACGATAAGCGTAGGCGGAGATGCGGCCGCGATAGTCACGTATCACGTGCAGCGTATCATCGAGCGCGGCGATCATGTTCGGCCATGTCGCGGGATGACCATCCGCTTCGACGTTACTTAATTCAGCGATGGCAGGGCTCGCGGCCGCGTTAGGGTCCTTCGTGAGCGCCGTCAACGGCTGCCCCGGGAAAGGAGGCTGTTTCGATCCCGTGAATTCCTGGATCGTGCGCGCGATGTCGCGAAGCGACACGGTGCGACCTATGCGCACACCGCCATCAAGGCGGCCGGGGGCGTAGATCATCAAGGGGACATGTATCAACGTGGTGTACAGACCTTTGCCGTGGCCGTGAATGTCGTGCTCGCCAAACGCCTCTCCGTGGTCCGACGTGAGGATGACGACGGTGCGCTCGAGCGTGCCGCGCGCGGCGAGCGCTTCGAACAACCGCCGCAGCTCACCGTCGAGCCAGCGGATCGAGCCGTCGTATTCGACTTGTCGCGTACGTTCGGTTCCGAACAGGGTATCCAACGGCGCGGCGTATCCGGCGTGCGCCTCCATGTAATTGAGCATGGCAAAGTAGGGACGCCGGACGGATGCCTCCCACTCAAGGAAGTCGCTCGTGACACTCGCTCCGTCGCGCTTATCGTGCACCTGGTACGTATCACCGGGCCGCCAATCGAAGCGCAGGAGATCA
>JBFMFA010000760.1:0-2347 GCA_040753195.1 Gemmatimonadota bacterium
CGGGGGGCTCATACTCCGGCGGCGGCCTCGCTCAGCAGGTCGATAACCCGTATGAACTCCGGCGACCGCGACCCAGGGTTGCCGTTCTTGTCGACAACGCCGTTGCGAGTTCCGGCGAAGCGACGTTCATCGCGTTCATCAAGCGACCCAATACGCGGTCGTTTGGCATCGGAACGTGCGGCCTTTCGACGGCGAACCGTGGCTTCACGTTGAGCGATGGAGCCCTGCTGAACCTGACCGTGTCGACGATGGCCGATCGTACGAAGTTCAAATACGGCGACCGCGTCATGCCCGACGAGCTCATCACCGACGCGGGGCAGATGGAACAGCGCGCGATTGCCTGGCTGCTCTCTGGGTCTTAGCTCGTTAGGCCTGTGCGTCGGCGCGCACGCGGACACAGACAACCGTAATGTTGTCGCTGCCGCCTGCCTCGAGCGCGTCGTCGACCAGCTGGCGGCAAGCTACCTCGGCGGACGCGACCGTCATCAACCGATCGCGAATGTGATCCTCAGACAAGTGCTTCGTTAGGCCGTCGGTGCACAGGAACGTCGTCACGCGTGGATTCAGACGCACGCTGGTAACGACGGGACGTGAGTCAGCGCCGATGGCACTGGACAAGACGTGCGACAGCGGTGAGCGCGCGACATCGGCGGGGTTCAGCACGCCCGTGTCCGCTAGATCCTGCGCCACCGTTTGATCGCGCGTCAAGCGGGCCAGCTTGCCGTCCAGCAACTGGTAGGCGCGGCTGTCACCCACTTGCAGCAGATACAGCCGCGGCCATACGCCGAGGCCTAACGTGAGCGTTGTGGCCATCCCGCGCAGGTCAGGATTTGCCCGTGCGCGCTCCAGCACGGACTGCTGGCAGGCGGCCGCAGCGGCCTGCAGCGATTCCACGAATGCCTTCTCATTCGATGGGTCGGACCGATAGTAGCACTGCATCGTTTCCGTCACGAACGACGCCACGCTTTCGGCAGCCGCACGACTTGCCAACTCGCCAGCGCGTGCCCCGCCCACACCGTCCGCGACGAGCATCAGGAGCGCGAGTCGCTCGCTCGGCACCTCCAGCAATTCGGGATTCGGCAGGCTCGTCGCGCGGACTCGCATCGTCTTATGCAGCGAGGCGATGAGAAAATGATCTTCGTTGACGGCGCGGACCTTCCCCGTATGCGTGCAGCCGAAAACGTCCAGTTCTGCATCGCGCGGTTTGGGCGGGATGGCGGAAGACGCCGGATCGGGCGCCGGATCGACGGTGCGCTTCATGAGCCTAACGTGGCAGATAACGCTTGTTGATCTTTGCCAGGACCGTGTATGCAGGGTCTACGATGTTCGCGATCGTGTTCTCTCCCACCTGACCAATCAACGTATACGCATCGAGCTTATCGAAGCCATACTCCTCAGCCAGCCACTCGATCAGTTCGACGTGCGCCAGGCGAAAGGCGTCGATGAGTGGACGACCGCTCCCGGCAACCATTATATGCGTGGCGTCTTCCAGCCGCGGCCAGTCGATCTGCTTCCCCTTGACCACGCTGACCTTGAGCGTGACGTCCATGCTGGTTTCGAGGCCGGTGCCGGCGACCTCACCCTCTCCCTGTCGGGCATGCCCGTCGCCGAAGTACAAATACGCGCCATCATGGAAGATCGGCAGGTAGACGGTCGTCCCTTCTCGCACCTCCGGCGCATCCATGTTCCCACCGAAGTCGCCCGGCCAGAGGCCGGCGAATGCTTCGTCCCCGCGCGGCGCAACAGCGACGCGCCCAAGCATTGGGCGCAACTCGATTTCCATCCGCCTAACGCGACTATTGGGCATGTCGGTCGTGCCTACCATGCGCGCGGTGTCCAGCGCCCAGAGGTAACGGCGCGCCTGTATGGGCTCGTTCAGCAGCCGCACCCGCGTGTCAGTGGCCAGCCCGCCGAAGTCCGAGTATACCTGCGACGCCGCATAACGACTGTTCGGCCGGACTTTGATGATCTCGACCTTCAGCATGTCGTTCGTCGTCGCGCCCTCGACCAGAAACGGGCCGACCTCACCGGGGAAAGCACCGCCCTGCTCAGTGTAGTACGGCCCGAAGTGCGTCTTACCCACGAGCACTGTTCCCGACTTGATGCGCAGCACCGGCTCCCGGACGGCGAACGTCGGCTGTTGCACTGTTGGCGTGAATCGCACCGTATCCTGCACCAGCACAAGAGACGCCAACAGGAACAGATGCATGGTTAGGCTCCTATTCTGGATTCGGTAGTGCCGCGCAAAGATGCGGACGTCGCAGCTCGAGAGCGAGTCGCTCGCACAGTTTCCAATACCGCCTCGAGGTGCCGCTGAACGAGGCGCGGCTCCGTCAGCCCCAGGTGC
>JBFMFA010000761.1:0-2343 GCA_040753195.1 Gemmatimonadota bacterium
CAATGCAACACAAGACCGCCCACGATTTCGATCAGGACCTCCTCATCCTTTTTGACGCATACGTTCACGGGCATCTCGATCGCCGCGGTTTTCTCGAACAGGCCTCCAAATACGCCGTCGGCGGGGTCACGGCGGCCATGCTGCTGGAACAGTTGAGCCCGAACTTCAGCGACAACACGCTCGTCGCACCTAACGACGAGCGGATCGCGCCGGAGTATATCGAGTTCGATTCACCCAAAGGGTACGGCAAGGCGCGGGGCTACTTTGTGAAGCCGGAGAACGCAACCGGAAAACTCCCTGGTGTGCTCGTCATCCATGAAAACCGTGGACTCAACCCGCACATCGAGGATGTCGCGCGGCGTTTCGCGACGCAAAACTTCGTCGCGTTTGCGCCGGACGCGCTGTTCCCGTTAGGGAGCTATCCGGGCAACGAAGACAAGGCGCGCGAACTCTTCCCGCAGCTCGATCAGGCGAAAACGCGGGAGGACTTCATCGCGGCCGCAGCGTTTCTCAAGGCACGCCCCGAGTGCACCGGGAAGATTGGCGCAGTCGGTTTCTGCTATGGCGGCGGTATGGTGAACTTCCTCGCCACACGGCTCGGCAGCGATCTGTCGGCCGGCGTCCCCTTCTACGGGTCGTCGCCCAACGTGGAAGAGGTACCGAAGATCAAAGCCCCGCTGATGATCCAATCCGCCGAGGTGGATCAACGCATCAACGCGAGCTGGCCGGCGTTCGAGGAGGCGCTCAAGGCGGCGAATGTGCCGTACGAGCGGCACCTCTACCCAGGCACGCAGCACGGCTTTCATAACGACACCACGCCGCGCTACGACGCAGCCGCCGCCAAGCTGGCGTGGGACCGGACCGTCGCGTTCCTCAATAAGTACGTTCGTTAGGCGCGAACCGCGGGCGCAGTTCGACGTTCATCGTCGGCGGCGCCAGCGACCGAAGATGCGCCGCGGAGAGCAGGCGCCAATCACGGTCCGTCATCGTCCCCTCGACGCGGAGGGTGAGCACGGCATCGGCTGGCGCCTCCGCGATAAGGGCGCGCAGCCGAACTTCGAGATCGCCATCCGCTAGCGCGTCGACGTTCAGCGTGTGCCTGACGAGCGGCCGAGCGGGAAGCTTTACGAATTGCCACTCGACGCGGGTCTGTGCGTCTGCTCGCGTCACCTCCACAATCATGTACCCCTTTTCTTCATCGGCCTCGGCGATCGACGTGCGTTCGATCGAACCCGGATAAAGCACCGGAGCGGCCAGGGGGCGCCGCCGCAGGTCATGTGTCAGAACCTGATGGCGGTGAATGTGGCCGGAGAGTACCGCGGTGTACCCGCTCGGAATTTCGGAGCCGCGGATCACATCGGCGCCTGTCGTAAACGTAAAGTTCGCCGGTCCAACCATCGCGCCTTCGACGCACTGGTGCAGACAGAGTAGTCGCACCTCTGCCGCAACCGATTGGCAGGCGGTTTCTTGCGCGAGCGCATTAAAACGCGTGCGCACCTCGTCGCGTTCGGACGGAAAACCGGCCAGTGCGACGCGTATGCCGCGCACGTAGGTGACAAAGGTCCGCGGACGGTCGAAGACGTGAATGCGCGGATGTTGCGCAAAACGAAGGTGCGGCAGACGGCCACGTTCGTGATTCCCCGGGACGACATAGACCGGGACGCCGTGATCCGCCACGCGTCTCAGCGGCTCGAACGCCTGATACGCCAGGCTGGGCACGACGCGCGAGCGATTGAAGACGTCGCCACCGTGCACCACCAGATCGACGGCACCCTCGAGCGCCGGCCGCAACGCAGTCGCGTAGTTGGCCAGAAAATCGTGCCCACGACGCCGGCGTTCGATGCGCGGGCGTGTTGGAAGATCGAAGCCGAGGTGTGTGTCGGCGAGGAGGAGGATGCGGATTACGTGCGACATGCCTGCGATCCTGCAACGAGTGCGATAGCATAACGCAGCGGGCACGCATCGCCAACACACCGGATTCCTAACGCACCTCCACCGGAAGGACCCGTGACATCAGCTGTGATTCGACCGGCAACGCGCGCCGATCTGTCGGGGATCGGCCAGCTCGCCGCTCTACTCGTTAGGGCTCACTACGACTTCGATCCGCAGCGTTTCATCGCGGCCACGGAGGAAACGGCGCGGGAATACGCGTCATTCCTCGGCACACAGCTCACGAAGTCGGACATCATCATTTTGGTCGCCGAGCTGGATGGTGTGGTGGCCGGGTACACGTTCTCGGGCATCGAGGGGTACGACTACATGACGCTGAGGGGACCGGCTGGCATGCTGCACGACCTGGTGGTCGAGCCGCGCTACCGCGGACGTGGCATTGGGCAGCAGCTG
>JBFMFA010000762.1:0-2339 GCA_040753195.1 Gemmatimonadota bacterium
ACTTGCCGCCGCGTTCAACTTCGCAACCACGATCATCAACATGCGCGCGCCAGGGATGACGCTGATGCGCATGCCCATGTTCACGTGGATGTCGTTCGTGGTGCAGTGGCTCCTGATCCTCGCCTTCCCGGTCATCACGATCGCGCTCTTCTTCCTGCAGTTCGATCGCTTCTTCGGGACGAACTTCTACTCGCTCACGGCCGGCGCCGATCCGCTCCTCTGGCAGCACCTCTTCTGGGTCTTCGGTCACCCGGAAGTGTACATCCTGATTCTCCCCGCCTTCGGTCTGGTTTCCGAAGTGCTGCCGTCGAACTCGCGCAAGCCGCTCTTCGGGTATCCGGTGATGGTGTACTCGGGGATCCTCATCGGTTTCCTCGGTTTCGGCGTGTGGGCGCACCACATGTTCGCCGTCGGCATGGGCCCGATCGCCGATACGGTCTTCGCCCTAACGACGATGCTCATTGCCATCCCGACGGGCGTGAAGATCTTCAACTGGATCTTCACGATGTGGGGCGGCTCCATCCGCTTCACGGTCGCGATGAAATTCGCGATCGCACTCGTGGGCATGTTCACGATCGGCGGTATCTCCGGCATTTCGCACTCCTCACCGCCGAGCGATCTGCAGCAGACCGATACGTATTACATCGTCGCGCACTTCCACTACGTGCTCTACGGCGGTTCCATCCTCGGCATCTTCGCGGGCATTTACCACTACTTCCCGAAGATTTACGGCCGCATGATGGACGAGAGGTTAGGCAACTGGCATTTCTGGATTAACCTCGTTGCCTTCAACCTCACGTTTTTCCCGATGCACTTCTCGGGCATGTTAGGCATGCCGCGCCGTATTTACACCTACGACGCCGGCCAGGGCTGGGACGCGTTGAACATGATGTCCAGCCTCGGCGCGTATCTGCTGGTGATCTCGACGTCGATCTTCCTTTGGAACTTCCTGAAGAGCAAGAAGAGCGGTGCGATTGCCCCGGAGAATCCGTGGGATGCACCGACGCTCGAGTGGTCCATTCCGTCGCCGCCGCCGGAATACAATTTCGCACAGATCCCGATGGTGACGTCGCGTTATCCGTTGTGGGATCTCACGCATCCGGAGCGCACCAAGCAGATCCCGCACACCGCGGTCGGCCACGAGGATGCCACGCATCGCACGGGCGAGCATGTCACGGCGAGCGGAGTCCACGAAGCCGATATTGCGCCGATGCACATCGAGCGGGAAACGAAGACGGCAGAGGAGTTGGGCATCCCCATGCCGTACCCGACGATCAAGCCGTTGTGGGTCGCGTTAGGCATCGTCGTCATGGTGTCGGGTCTGTTGTTCCTGGCCACGCCGGCCGTCGGCTATTCGATGATCGGCATCGGTGCGGCGATGATGATCTTCTTCCTGTACAACTGGCTCACCACTCCGGTCGAGTAGCGGCGTTGTGCTCGCTTTGACCTTTGACCTTTGACCTTTGACCTGAATGTCAAGCCACGTAGCACACGCTAGTCACCATTACACGAGCACCGGTCTCGATAGCAAGAAGATCGCGGTGTGGACCTTCATCGGGTCCGAATGCATGCTCTTCGCGTCGTTGATCTCGACGTATCTGATCTACAAAGGAAAGAGCGTCGTCGGTCCGTGGCCCCATGAATGGTGGTGCGCGGCGACAAATACGAAGGCCGCGACGGCAGCGGCGTTGTCGACCTGCCCGGCCGATCAGCTGTACAAGCCCATTCTGAATATCCCCGTCACGTCGATGTCGACGTTCGTGCTGCTGTGCTCCTCGCTCGCCATGGTGCTCGCGCTCGCCGCCGTCGAAAACAAAAACAAGCCGATGAAGCCTAACGCGAGCGCTTGGGACAGGGCGCTGCGCAGCTCGAAGCTGTGGCTGTGGATGACGTGCATCATGGGCGCGACGTTCCTTGGCTTTCAGGCGTACGAATTCACGTCGTTCGTTCATGAAGGGCTGACGATTCGAAAGAACCTCTTCGGCTCCAGCTTCTTCACGCTCACAGGTTTTCACGGGACCCACGTCACGGTGGGAGTAATCTGGCTTGGGTCGTTACTGGCTATTGACTACAAGCGCGGGCTTGGTCCCAAAGACGCACTCCAGGTCGACATTGCCGCACTATATTGGCACTTCGTCGACGTGGTCTGGATCGCGATCTTCACGTTGATCTATCTCATTCTCTAGAGCGAGCGATGGCGCAAAAACACGATCACGCGCACGATCCGAGTCCGGCCATCGTTGCCGCCGAGTCGCATACGGATCACGTCGAGCACCCCGAGTGGCCGATCTATTGGAAGGTGGGGCTCTTCCTGACCATCATCACGGTGCTGGAGGTGT
>JBFMFA010000763.1:0-2338 GCA_040753195.1 Gemmatimonadota bacterium
GACGCGCTATGGCGCGGTCCACGAGAGTGAAACAGACGAGTTTCTTTTTGACGCCGTCGGCCTTCTGCTTGACGAGTGCGCCGCGTCCCGTGAATTCGCCCTTCTGCAGCTTGGTGATCCAGGCGAGGTTCGCCTCGAGCGGCGTGACCGTGTCGTCGATGTCGTTGCCGTAGAGCGCCATCCCCATCTCCAGGCGCAGCGTGTCGCGCGCGCCGAGTCCGGCGGGGGTGACGTTGCCACCCTTCGTTAGGGCGTTCCATATGACGTCGGCTTGCGAGCCGGCGAAATACAGCTCGAAACCGTCTTCGCCCGTGTACCCTGTGCGCGAGATAGTGACGTCAGGGACTCCCGCGACGGCGCCAACCGCAAAGTGGTAATACTCGATCGCGTCCAGGTCCACGCTCGTTAGGGGCGCCAGGATCTCCTGGGCTTTAGGCCCTTGCAGCGCGAGCAGGGCGACGGAATCGGAGATGTCTTCCAGTGTCGCGTTGAACCCAGAGCGCTGTGCTTCGATGTGCGCGAAGTCTTTGTCCTTGTTCGACGCGTTCACGACCATCATGAGATGGTCTGCATAACGATAGACGAGGCAATCGTCGACGAAGGTCCCCTGGTCGGTGAGTATGGCTGAATAGTGTGCCTGGCCCACCTTGAGCGCGCTGACGTCGTTGGTCGTCACCCGGTTCACAAAGTCGACGGCTTGGGGGCCGCGGATGATGAACTCGCCCATGTGCGAGACGTCGAACAGCCCGCACTCGGTGCGCACGGCCTTATGCTCGGCGTTGATCCCGGTCGGGTACTGCACGGGCATCTCGTAGCCGGCGAAGGGGACGATCTTGGCCCCTAACGACTTATGGATTTCGTAGAATTCGGTGCGCTTGAGAGCCGCGGAAGTGGTTGTCATTTATACATCTAGTTGATAGTTGATAGTTGGTTGGGGGCAACCGTCGTAGTTTGCCAACTTGGCGGCGCGACTGCAAGTATGGCGGTGCCTCGGTCAGAATAAGGCGGGGCGTCGCGGTCGCCTTCAAAGAGGACTTCCCGCACGTCGACTGAAGCGTTTCTTCCTCGGCGAGGCCCGGCGGCGCGAGATCGAGGCCCCGGGGTACTGAGCGGCAAGGAGACCAACAGCGACGCCGGTGCTCAGCGCGGAGTGCCAGCGCTCGCGGCGAACTTCTCGGCGGCTGTCAGCAGTCCGTCGATCGCGCTTTTGTCGTAAAGGCGACCGTTGGCAACCACGGCGTTGATGCGCGTGGTGTTCCTGATGTCGTCGAGCGGATTCGCGTCGAGCAGCACGAGGTCGGCGATTTTGTTCGCCGCGATGGTACCTAACGAATCGGTGGCTCCGATGAAGCGCGCCGGGTTGAGCGTCGCCATGCGAAGCGCGTCGATGGTCGTGACGCCGGCCTTGACGAGATAATCCAGCTCGTCGTGCAGCGAGAATCCGGGGAGGCAAAACGGGTTGAGCACATCCGTCCCGGCGATCATCGGCACGCCGGCCTTGTACATCTCGCTCACCATGCGCACCTGCAGGTCGTACGTTTTCTTGGCCGCCGCCCACTGTTCGGCCGTGCGGTCGCGCAGGCGGAAATCCTGCTTGGGATCCCACCCCTGCGTCATGAACTTGGGCATGTATTTGAGCCGCGGGTCGTGGCCTAACGTGGGATCGTTGAGATAGGCCATGTTGCGATTCACCGTCAACGTGGGGACCTGCCAGGACATGTTCCGTTTCAATAGCGCGAACAGTTCGGCGCAGCGCGCCGAGTCATAGCTGTCGCGGATGGCGCCACCTTGCTGGGCCGCGATACGTCGCCACGCCTGCATGTCGCCTAACGACGCTGCACGCGCCGCGCGGAACTCCGCTTCACGCGACGAACAGGCGATCGGCATTCCCGTGAGGTGCTCCATCGTCTTCTGACCGGCGTTGCTCGCCTCGCGGTAGTCCAGGGCTTCGGGGACGTGGCCCTGGAAGGTGATGTTGCGCTTTTTCGCCTGCTCCGCGATGGCGAGGTACGTGTCGCGCGGGAGCAGCGAATACACCTTGATGAAATCGGCGCCGGCCTCTTTGAGCGAATCGACGAGCCGGCGGCCGTCGTCAGGCGTCTTCGCCGACGCGGAGCCGGGCCAAATCGGCGTCGGGCCATCGAGAATATGGCCGGCGGCATACACCCGAGGCCCAGCCAGCGCGCCACCGGCTACCGCATCGCGCCAGGCATTTACCGCGGACATCATGCCGAACATCTCGCGCACGCCGGTGACGCCGTTGGCGACGTACAGCGGCGACATCATGTTGAAAAGGCCCTGATACGCTGTGTGCACGTGGAAATCCCACAAGCCCGGG
>JBFMFA010000764.1:0-2333 GCA_040753195.1 Gemmatimonadota bacterium
GCTTTCTCTTTTGAGCGCACGTACACAGCGCTCGCCGGATTGTCGCCAACGAGGACCACCGTTAGGCCTGGCGTCACACCCTGAGCACGCAACAGCGCCACGTCGCGCGCGACATCGGCACGCACCGCGCGCGCGATCGCGTTGCCGTCGATCAGCTCAGCCCCGGCCGTCATTGTCTCCATGCCACCTCTCGGTGTTACCGCGCCACATCGACGGCGCGCGTCTCCCGAATCATCACCACTTTGATCTGTCCTGGGTATTGCAGCTCGCCTTCGATTCGACGAGCGACTTCATCCGCAAGCGACGTCATGCGTGCGTCGTCGATCTGGTCCGGGTGCACGATCACACGAACCTCTCGTCCAGCCTGGATCGCGTACACCTTGTCCACGCCACGGTACCCTGAGGCAATCTTTTCGAGTCCCTCGAGACGCTTCACGTACGTCTCAAATGCCTCGCGTCGTGCTCCGGGACGCGACCCCGATATGGCGTCGGCCGCCTGCACGATGACGGAGACCTCACTTTCGTGCGGCACGTCGTCGTGGTGCGCGGCGATGCAATTCACGACGAGCGGATGTTCGCCGTACTTCGTCGCGACCTCCACGCCGAGCTGCACGTGGGTCCCTTCATGTTCGTGTGTCAGAACTTTCCCGACGTCGTGCAGAAGCGCGCCGCGACGAGCCATCGCCGCGTCGAGGCCAAGCTCGGTGGCCATGATCCCGGCAAGGTGCGCGACTTCCTTGGAGTGCGCGAGAATGTTTTGACCGTAGCTCGTGCGGTACTTCATCCGGCCGATGAGCTTGATCAATTCGGCGTGCAGCCCGTGAACGCCCGCATCGTACGCCGCTTCTTCACCCGCTTCGATGATGCTCTGCTCGACTTCTTTGCGCGCTTTGGCGACGACTTCTTCGATGCGACCCGGGTGAATGCGACCATCGGCGACGAGCCGCTCGAGGCCCAGACGCGCGATCTCGCGGCGGATCGGGTCAAAACAAGACACGACGACCGTGTCCGGCGTGTCGTCGATGATGACGTCTACGCCGGTCGCCAGCTCGAAGGCGCGGATGTTTCGGCCTTCACGGCCGATGATACGGCCTTTCATCTCGTCGTTAGGTAATGCGACCGACGATACGGAGATTTCCGCGGTATACTCCGCGGCAATTCTCTGCACGGCGAGCGCGACGATTTTCTTCGCTTCTCGCTCACCGTTGCGCTTGGCCGTTTCGCGGATTTCGCGCAGCCGATTGGCGGCGTCGGCTTCGGCCTCTTGCTCGAGGCGCTGCATCAGTTGCTGCTTGGCTTCCTGCGCCGTCATGCCTGCGAGCGTCTCCAGCCGACGACGCTCTTCGTTCATCATGCGCTCGAGGTCTTCTTCGCGTTCTGACACGAACTTTTCGCGACGACCCAAGTCGCTTGCGCGACGCCCCAACTCTCTGTCGCGCTGGTCGAGGATCTCGAACTTCTTGTCGAGTTGGGCCTCGCGCTCGTCGATACGGCGCTCTTCACGCTCGACTTCGTCGCGGCGTCGGCGCTGCTCACCCTCCCAGGCTTCGCGCAGCTTGATGACCTCTTCTTTGCCGGAGATCACCGCATTCTTGCGCATGTTTTCGGCTTCGCGATCGGCCTCGCCCAGGATACGCTTGGAGGCTTCCTCGGCGGTCGCTTTCGCGGCTCGCTGAGTGGCGATCTCGCTCGCCCGGCCGCGTGTCTTCCCAAAAAAGAAAAAAGTTGCGCTGGCTAGCACGATGAGAAGCACGCCAACAGCAACCTCAAGTAGCCCGAGATTCTGCATGTATATAGCTCCACCGCGGAGGACTGCCCGCGCGCGCGAGTATGTGCTCGACATCACAGAGGCGTCGCAACGGGTCGTGTCACCGGGGAGGCACCGGCATAGGGCGCGGACCGGGTGACGCGAAGGCTAACTCCCGTTGTCGCTTTGACCTACGCGACGTCGGCTGAAGCAGAAGCTATGTCTAGCGGGCCCAAAAGGCAAATGGACTAGTTGCTAGTGGCTACTTGCTGGTAGGAGGGAGCAGTCACTCCATGCCCTAGCAGCTAGCAACTAGCAACTATCCACTAATCTGTGCGTGTTCGCCGCTGGCGAATTCTGAGTCGCGTCCGCGTTTCGCCGGCGGCAGCAGACGCCGAATTTCTGCGCTCAGAGCGCGCATAGCGGCGTCGGACTCCTCGACGTTCGCTCGCAGCTTGAAGAGCTCGTCGGTGATCTGAAGTGCGGCGAGGATGGCGGCGCGGTTCACCTCGAGCACTCCGGACGTCGCAACCTTTTGAATCGCGCTGTCGAGGTATTCGGCAACGGCGACAACGTGTGACGGCTC
>JBFMFA010000765.1:0-2327 GCA_040753195.1 Gemmatimonadota bacterium
TTTGGTCTCGCGAAGGTGACGTATTCGCCAACGCTCGTCGTCGGCGGCCCTGGACCATGGAACATCGAGTACTGGTTCCAGGAGAGCGACCTGTGGAAGGACGAGAAGCAGCGCCACTGGTTCCCGTGGCGCATGCTCGTTCCGCACACGCGCGTACGAACGCTGCGCCCACAGACGGACTACTCGTATCCTCTCATCGCACAGGCGATGGCCGATATCATCGCCGCCGGCGGCTACGGCGCGATCGGCTCGCATGGCGAGCATCACGGCATCGCGGCGCAGTGGGAGGTATGGATGGGTGCGTCCGCGTTAGGCAACCACGGCGCGCTCGAGGTGGCATCCCTGCACGGCGCGCGCTTCCTCGGCGCCGATCAGGATATCGGATCCCTGAAAGAGGGGAAGCTCGCCGATCTGATCGTGCTCGATGCCAATCCTCTCGACGATATCAAGAACACGGCAAAGATGCGCTACGTAATGAAAGGCGGCGTGCTGTACGACGCGATGACGTTGGATGAAGTGTGGCCGCGGCAGAAGCCGTATGGTCCGCTCACGTGGGTGGAAGCCGATGCACTCCGCGCCGACGATCGTCCACACGACTATTGGGACCGCCGTCGGCCATAGTTCTGAGTTCTAAGCGACGGCTGCGTCCTCCGCGTTCTCTCCGGTCAAGAAAAGCCTGATAGCGGATCACTCGGAGCGCAGAGCCGAGACTGGCTCGAGACGCGCCGCACGCCGCGCCGGGATGTAACACGCCAATGCAGCGCAGGCGCTGAGCAGAAGGGCCGCGCCGAGATATGCCACGGCATCGGTTGGACCCACGCCGATCAGCAGCGCCCGCACGGCATGCGCACCCACGAAGGCGATGAGAAGGCCCATCAACAACCCCGCCCCGACGAGCATCCCGCCTTCTGCAAAGACAGCGCGCAACACCGCACCGCGTGAGGCGCCCAACGCCATGCGCAAGCCCAGCTCGCGCGTGCGCAAGCCGACAGCGTACGCGAGGACGCCATAGAGTCCAACGAGCGCCTGGGCGAGACCGATCACCCCCAGCGCCGCCGCGAGGCTGGCCGCCAACCGGATGAAAAAGAACGCGATGCCGTCGCGCAGATGCGTCTCGATCGTTCGCACTGGAGACATCAGCATGCCAGGATCGAGATCGCGCACAATCTGACGCAAGGGCGGGGCAATGACCTGCGCGGGCGCATCGGTGACCACGTGGACAATACGCGCACCTTCGTACCGTTGCGCCAAAGGTTCATACACAAAGGGCCGCGGCGTCTCGGTCACGAAAAGAAACTTGCTGTCTCCAACGATACCAACAACCTCGGCAAACGGCGCCGTGGCGGACGTCTTCAGTCGCTTGCCGATCGCATCCTCGTTAGGCCACATCTGCGCGGCGAACCGTTCATTCACCAGCACCACCGGCCGTGCCGTATGATCATCCTGCGGCGTAAACTCGCGTCCCCGGACCAACCGATACCCTAACGCAGAAAAGTAGCCGTCGCTCACGATGTTGCGTGCCGTCTCCACGGCTCTGCCATCGAGGACAGCGTTGGGTGTCTCCAGAGTAACGCTCGCCGAGGTGAGACTTCCGCCAAACGGCACATACGCCGCGTAGACCGTACTGCGCACGCCGGGGAGCGTGCCCGCTCGCTCGCGCAGCTGATTGAAGAACGCCTCGCCGCGCGTCGAATCGTAACGCTGAAGCGTGACATCCACGTCCATGAGCATGACACGGTCCGTGCGGAACCCCAGGTCGCTGGTGAGGGCCCTGCTCACGCTGCGCGTAAAGAGTCCCGCAAAGACGAGCAGCACCACGGAGCCACCCACCTGCGCGACCACCAGTCCCTGGCGCACGAGGCGCCTAACGCGCGATGCCCCGGTTCCGCCGCCGCGGCCGGCATCCCCCAGCGACGCCGCCAGATTGAAACGGGCACCAAACAGCGCTGGAGCCAGACCGGCGATGACCCCGGCGATACCGGCCGCGATCGACGCGAGCGCGAACACGCGCCAGTTCATCTGTAATCCAAACGTCACCGGCGCATCGACCGCAAACCGCAGGCCGTTCACCCAGGCAACCGCGGCGCGTCCGACAAATGCGCCGACGAGGAGTCCCAGGAGCGCGAGAAGCGTGCTCTCCGTGACAAGCTGCCTAACGATGCGCCCGCCGCTCGCGCCGATGGCGCGGCGCACAGCGATCTCTCCCTGGCGCCGCGTCGCCCGCACCAGCAACAGGTTCGCAACATTGGCGCAAGCCACGAGAAGCAACAAACCAACGAGCGCCAGGAAGACGCCGAGCACCCACGGGATCCGGCTTGCCACCGCAA
>JBFMFA010000766.1:0-2327 GCA_040753195.1 Gemmatimonadota bacterium
TTGTTAGGCGGAAAGATGTATGCTGTGAAATGGCGACAGGAGAACTCTACGAAGTGCGCCTTACACACAGCGTAATCGGCGCGTTCTTCGAGGTGTACAATCACCTCGGCTTTGGCTTCAGCGAACGGATCTACGCCAATGCCCTTGAATTCGAATTGAAGAGCCGCGCGCATGACGTACGTCGGGAGGTATCATTCCCGGTCTACTACAAGGGACACTGGGTTGGCGACCATCGCCTCGACATGGTAGTGGACAGCAAGCTGATCGTGGAGAACAAATCCTCTTATCAGCTGAAACGAGAAAACGCGCAGCAAGTGTACAACTACGTCAGCGCGTCGCGGTTAAAAGTCGGCCTCTTGCTGCACTTCGGTCCACGGCCAAAAGTCTTCCGATTCGTCGACAGAAATGTCTGATCGCTGCTGTGAGGGTCAGTCCACCTTTAAGGTCGTTTCGCGTCTTGATCCGTTCTGTCAGTAGCCGCTCGGAACATATGAGTGTCGCCGTGGGCAACACGTCGTTACTCTTGTCTTGTGCCACTGCGACGCCTGGCCGCCTGCCTTACGGCAACCCTGCTGCTGCGACTCAACGTCGTTGCAGTTGACGTCGCCTGCGCCGAGCACGCTAGCGCCAGGCACGCACCGCTCACCGAGCAAGCGGCCGCGACGGAACACCACCACATAGCTGAGTCGCACGACGCGGCGCCGCTCCCCGAAGACTCCTGTGAGGTCCCGCAGCAGAGCGACTGCTGCGCAGCGCTCGCCTCATGCGGTCTCACGCTCGGCGACAGCGCGTCCGAGCGCGACAGGGCGCCGTTAGCCAGCGCTGGCCGACAATCCGCGTTAGGCAGCGACCGACCTTCCTCCCTGACCTACCCGCCGGACCCGCCTCCACCGAAGGCGTAGAGCCCCGTCATTCACGCGTCCGCGCATCGCCTAACCAGAATTCGTCTGGCGGGCTGATTGATGCGCGTGGGCTCTCAATCACTTCGTCATGTCTCATCGCTTGCGCACAGGTGCGGTCTTCCGCGCCATGCTCGTCACGGTCGTTTGGGCCGCTACTGCCCGCTCGCAGGAGCATCCTGCCTCACACTCTATGCCTACCGGACCACTCGGTATTGGGATGGCGCGCATGGGCTCAGGTACCACGTGGATCCCCGACGCGCTCACCCTGCCGTCCTATCATAGGTCTCTGGGGAACTGGTCCCTCATGCTGCACGGCTTCGTCTTCTTGTCCTACAACAAACAGAATGGCGAACGTGGCGACGACTGGTTCGGCTCCCAGAACTGGGGGATGCTGATGGCCAGTCGCCCGCTCGCCGGCGGTCGCTTCGAGATGCGGACGATGTTGAGTCTCGATCCCGCCACGGTCAGCAGCCGGGGGTACCCGCTGTTGCTGCAATCCGGGGAGACGTACCGCGGTGCGCCCCTCGTCGACAGGCAGCACCCGCACGATCTCTTCAAGGAGCTCGGCGTTCTGTATGAACGCGAGATATCACCTAACGTGGGCATGCTGTTGTACACGGCTGCCAGCGGAGAGCCTGCCCTGGGTCCCGTCGCCTTCATGCACCGGCCGTCCGCGATGGACGATCCCGTCGCGCCGTTGGGCCATCACTGGCAAGACGCCACGCACATCAGCTTCGGCGTGCTGACAGCGGGCATCTTCGGCCGCCAGTGGAAGCTGGAAGGGTCGTGGTTCAATGGGCGTGAGCCTAACGAGCAGCGCTGGGATTTCGACAAGATCCGCCTGGACTCGTATTCCGGCCGGCTGACTGTCAATCCGGACTCCAACTGGAGTCTCACGGCCGCTTACGGGCACCTCGAGTCACCGGAAACACTCGCTCCCGACGAATCCGTCCGCCGGTTCACCGCGTCGGTTTTGCACGGCCGCCGCATCGGCGCGCAGGGACAGCTCGCCAGCACGCTCGTCTGGGGGGCCAACCAACACCACGGAGAAAGCCTAACGCACAGCGTGCTGGCCGAGTCCGAGGCCGTGTTGAATCCGAGGCAGTCGCTGTTTGGCCGCGTCGAGCTGGTGCAGAAAACCGCCGAAGAGCTGGTGCTGGAGAACCTTCCCGAGCACGACCGCTTTAACGTCGCAAGCTTCTCACTCGGCTACGTCCACGAGGTGGCGCGAGTCCGCGGGGCGACCCTCGGATTGGGGGTGCGCGGGACCGTAAACGTCGTCCCGGGGGACCTGGAGAGCGCGTATGGCTCGCGCACGCCGACCGGATTCCTGATCTTTCTTCGCGTGAGACCGCGATTGGATCTGCCTTCCCGTAGCGATGGGCCGGCGCACGTTCACTAAAGTGAGGGCCGAACACGCTTGGG
>JBFMFA010000767.1:0-2324 GCA_040753195.1 Gemmatimonadota bacterium
GGGCTGGGTCAGGTCTGGCAGTATCGACCAACGACCGCAGACGCCGGCGAGCTGACATTGATCTTCGAGTCGCCGTCGGCCGACGTCCTGGATTCACCGGATAACATTACGGTCAGCCCGCGCGGCGGAATCGTGATGTGCGAGGACGGCGGCGGCGAGCAATTTATTCGGGGCCTAACGCGTGACGGGAGGATTTTCGATTTTGCGAAGAACCTCGTCAATAGTGACGAATTCGCAGGCGCGTGCTTCAGCCCGGATGGACGTACGTTGTTCGTGAACGTCATGGGCTCCACAATCGACGCCGGCGCATCGCGAGGCATGACGTTCGCGATTTGGGGGGCGTGGCAAGACGGCGCGCTCTGAGCATATGTCCGAGCACGAGCATCACGCAGACCATGGCGCTCACGCGAGCCACGCTCCGGGCGGAGCAGCGCGGCCTCACGAGCCCGAGGTCGCGCACGACCGCCATGAGGGGCACGCCGCACACGACAAACATGCTGGTCATAGTGTCGCGATGTTTCGCGACAAGTTCTGGATCACTCTGCTCCTCACCATGCCCACGCTGGTGTGGGGGCACATGCTGCCCGGCGTGTTGGGTTTCCATGCGCCCGCATTCCCAGGGTCGCGCTGGATCGCGCCGCTGTTCGGAACCGCGGTGTTTGTGTACGGAGGCTGGCCGTTTCTGCACGGCGCGTGGCGTGAACTGAACGACCGCTTCCCGGGGATGATGACGCTCATCGCCCTGGCCATCAGCGTCGCGTTCCTGTTCAGTGCGGCGGTCACGTTAGGCTACGACGGCGATCCGCTCTGGGAAGAGCTTTCGACGCTCGTCACGATCATGCTGCTCGGCCACTGGCTCGAAATGCGGTCCATCTCGCAAGCGCGTGGCGCGTTAGGCGAACTGGCGAAGCTGCTGCCCAACACCGCCACGCGCGTGATCGGTGGCCTCGACGGACACGCGACCGAGGACGTGCCGATTGGGAGCGTCAATGAGGGCGACATCCTGCTGGTGCGCCCCGGCGCGAACATCCCCGCCGACGGGATTGTGCGCGCTGGGCACAGTCAGGTGAACGAGGCGGCGATCACCGGCGAATCACGACCAGTCGAGAAAGACGTGGCCGGCAAAGTGATTGCGGGTACCGTGAACGGTTCGGGGTCGCTGCGCATCGAGGTCACCGGCACAGGCGAGCGTACGGCGCTCGCCGGCATCATGCGTCTCGTCGAACAGGCGCAAACCTCGCGTTCGCGCGCGCAGGCGCTGGCGGATCGGGCGGCGCTGTGGCTGACCGTCATCGCGCTCGTGTCAGGAGCGCTGACGTTCATCGGCTGGATCTCCCTGGACGGTTCGGTGGCCTACGCCATCGAACGGAGCGTGACTGTCCTCGTGATTGCCTGTCCACACGCGTTAGGCCTCGCGATTCCGCTGGTCGTCGCCATCTCCACCACGCTCGGCGCACGCGGCGGATTGCTGGTGCGCGACCGCCGCGGCCTCGAAGAGGCTCGCAACGTCGACACCGTGGTCTTCGACAAGACCGGGACGTTGACGCGAGGCGAATTTGGCGTGGTCGGCGTGACGCCTAACGAAGGGGTAGATGCGCGAGAGGCGTTGCGACTGGCCGCAGCGATCGAATCGGACTCGGAGCATCCCATCGCGCAGGGCATTGTCCGCACTGCCAACGAGCGTTTTGGCAGCGCTGAACGGCCGCGCGCGCGGGGGTTCGAAGCGCTGGCCGGCCGCGGCGTGCGTGCCAACGTTGACGGTCGCACACTGTACGTGGGTGGACCCGCGCTCCTTGCATCGCTCGCGCTGCAACCGCCTCGCGCTCTGAGCGCTGCCATGCAGGAGGCAGGTCGCAAAGGGCAGACGTCGGTGTTTCTGGTCGAGGAGGTCGCAGATGGCAACCATGTCGTTCTCGCCACGCTCGCGGTAGCCGATGTCGTCCGTCCGGAGTCGCGCGACGCCGTGCGCGCTTTGCACGCCGCCGACGTCAGCGTCGTTATGCTCACCGGAGACGCGAGATCCGTCGCCGACGCTGTCGCGCGTGAGTTGGAGATCGACAGCGTCTTCGCGGAGGTGTTGCCTGATCAGAAGGCCGGCAAGATCGAGGAGCTGAAGCGCAGCGGCAAGCGCGTCGCGATGGTGGGCGACGGCGTGAACGACGCGCCGGCATTGGTCACGGCCGACGTGGGGGTCGCGATCGGCGCCGGAACCGACGTCGCCGTGGAAGCTGGAGACATTGTGTTGGTGCGCAGCGATCCGCGCGACGTGCCACGCATCATCGCGTTGTCGCGCGCCACGTACAGAAAGATGTTGCAGAACTTGT
>JBFMFA010000768.1:0-2322 GCA_040753195.1 Gemmatimonadota bacterium
GATCGCATCGCGAGCGGCTGGCTGATCCGCCGATTTATCGACCGGAAGGCCAGGTTCAAGTTCGTCAAACAGCCGCGCTATGCGCCGCAACCTAACGAGTTTCGCTTCGACATGTTCCAGGGAGAATACACGCATCGCGGCGAGCACTGCACGTTCGAAGTACTGCTAGCGGACTTTGGCCTCAGCACGCCCGCACTGGAGGCGATCGCGGAGATCGTGCACGACATCGATCTCAAAGACGAGCGATACCAGCGGCCGGAGGCAGAAGGGATCGCGCAGTTGCTGCACGGCCTAACGATTACTCAGGCCGACGACGCCAAACGCATGGACGCCGGCGCGCAGATCTTCGACAGTCTGTACGCTCGCTTTAGCGCCGCAGCGCCATGACAGCGTCCGACGTGCGGACCTTGACGCTCCGCGAAGGGCTGCCTGTCTGGACCGCCATCGCGGCGGAGAGTTTCGGTGGTCCGGCCGCGCAGATCGGCGTATTGCATCGCGTCCTCGTCGAGGAGCGCCAATGGATCTCCGACGACGCCTTTCAGCGCGCCCTGAGCTTTTGCATGCTGCTGCCAGGGCCGGAGGCCCAGCAGCTGGCGACGTACGTGGGGTGGCTGCTGCATGGGCCGTGGGGAGCAATCGTCGCAGGGGCCTTGTTTGTCCTGCCGGGATTCATCGTACTGCTCGTGTTATCGTGGCTCTACGTCGTGGCCGGCGACACAACGCTCGCGCAGGGGATTCTCCTCGGCATCCGGCCGGCCGTGGTGGCGATTCTCGCGTTTGCGTTGGTGCGCATGATGCGGCGGCTCAAGAAGAGCGCGTTGCGTCTCGGAATCGCGTTAGGCTCGTTCCTGCTGCTCTTTTTTGGCCGCGTCCCGTTTCCGATTGTCCTTGGCGCCGCGGCGATGCTCGGTGTCTGGTGGTTGAGCGATCGCGAAACCCGCTCGCAACCGATGCCGCGGGCCGCCGCGGTGGCGACGCTCGCGGCAGGCGGCATATGGCTCGCGGTCTGGCTCGTTCCTCTCGTCGTTGTCATTGTCACGTTAGGCAGCGACCACGTGCTCGCACAGCAGGGACGTTTTTTTGCGGGGTCAGCCCTGGTTACGTTTGGCGGCGCGTATGCCGTATTGACGTACGTCGCGCAGGAGGCTGTCCAACGCTACCACTGGCTCACGCCGACAGAGATGGTGACCGGGCTTGGGTTCGCCGAATCCACGCCGGGACCGCTCATCCAGGTCGTGCAGTTCGTTGCCTTTCTCGGTGCGTATCGAGCGGCGGAGCCATTTTCTCCGCTCACCGCCGGCGTCATCGCGTCGATACTCGTCACGTGGCTGACGTTCGTGCCGAGTTTCTTTTTCATCCTGGGCCTCGGCCCCTTCGTCGAACGCGTCGCGCACAACCGCTGGTTGTTAGGCGCGCTGCATGGTGTCTCGGCTGCAGTGCTGGGCGCGATGCTCAATCTGGCGATATGGTTCGCGCTGCACTCGTTGTTCGCCGACGTACGCGAGCGCACGCTCGGCGTTGTGCACGTCACCGTGCCGACTTTCGCGAGTATCGATTGGCTCGCATTCGCTGTGGTGCTTTCAGGGGCCGTGCTGCTGCTGCGTGTCACTATAAAGCCACTAACGCTCATTGCTTGTGCGGCGATGATCGGAGTGTTGCGGGTGATGTTGTAGCCGGTTACACGCCGCATCCTTGAGAGTTGTTTTTCCATAGCGTCAACGGGAGCGTGCACGTGCAGTCATTCGCGTCAATATCGTTCAAGTCAGCAGCATTTCTCATGGCCTGCGTCGCGTGCACGAACCCGGCAGAGGTCGACGAGTCCGCGGACCTAACGCCGAACGCTGGCAACGCGCTCACGGTCACGTTAGCCAAGAGTTCCTGGACATGGAACGAAGTGTCCGCCGCGGCGGGGAGCGGAATCCAGGCAACGGTCCGCAACGGCAGCAGCCGTTCCCTGCGGTCCTTTCTCGGCGATGCGTTCAACGGGGCGACGGAGCAGGCCGATCTTTACCTGGCCGACCAATCCGGTGGTGGGGCCATCGAGTGGCGCGACGGATCCGGAACGTGGCAGCCGGTGAGTCTGGGAGTTCTGGCCGAAGGGGTGAAGGCGGTGACCCTGCGTCCTGCTGGGAGCTACACCCTGACCGCCCTCCTGGCCGGTCCTCGCCGCACGGGCACATTTCGAATCCGCATCGACTATTACGACGATCCTGCGGGGACCGAGCGGCAATCGGACTACTCGGCGTCCTTCGAAGTTCGTTAGGCATTGGGGTGAGACCCCATTCACAGTGTGTAAGGGGTGTGGCCCCACCCCCCCCGGGG
>JBFMFA010000769.1:0-2321 GCA_040753195.1 Gemmatimonadota bacterium
CCCGCGGTCCGCTGGCGACGCTGGGCGGCCGATAACGAACGGCCGCCAAGACTGAATCGAGGCTTACTTGGTTCACGAGCGCTCCCGCGCGCGTATACAAAGCGCGCCCAGAAGAGTCGAGAACCATTAGCTGCGGAACTGCGCGGACACGACACAGAAGAGTTAGCCTCTGGCTCGACAGCAGCAGTATGGGAACTGAAAGCCGCAGACTATCCGCGTACCGCCTAACGGCGTCGGCTGAATCGAGACCGACCATGAGTAGTTCCGCTGACCTGGAACCGGTGCCCCTGAGCGCGCTGTCCAAGCTTCGGAGCCTGTCCAGTGACGCCCTGCAATACGGGCATGTCGTCGTGAAGAACCAAACAACCTGTCGTGCATCGGCCTTGGGTGCTCCAACCACCGCCGTGTCACCGCGAAGCGTCAAGGCGCTGAATGACGGCACGAGCATCCCTGGGTGCGGCTCTGTGAATCGGCGCACCAACCCACGATTACGCTCTTCCAGTGCGCGGTTGCGGAGGCCGAGTACGAGCACAAGCGCCGCGAGTACAAGACTAGAAAGCGCAGTGGTACCAGAGCGAAGCGTTGCGTTCATCTGCGAAGTTGTGACGACCACGCTGTGATTCGGCGACCGCGACGAGCAACGCTAAGGCAATCTCGCAGCGGAACAATCACGAATTCGGGCATGCTTCACGGTTTGGTCGTGCCAGTTTCACGGCATCAACAACATCAGGTCATGGCTCGAGCAATATCGAGCCGATTGCTTCTTTGATGCACTCAACGGCCCCGCGCTCTCTCAGCTCCGACGGCGTTAGGTTCGTGGCCCGTTTCACGAACATGTCCAAGGCTGGTTCACTCGGGAACGATAGCGATTCAGCAATTGATTTGATCGTGACCTCCGTCGAGTCAAGCCGATGACCGACGTACAACAATCGCGCGCTTGAAATCGCTTTGTGAAGCGTGGGCAGGCCAGCATCGCGCAGATGCTGGTTCACAGTCGTGGGATTCTCGCCGTACGTGTCCGCAACGTCATCGACGTGCAGCGCGCGATAGCCGTTGCGATAGCACCAGGTCCAGTAGCGGAGCGCACTCGCCGCAATGCGCGGCGTAACTTCCCTAACGAGCGACGCCGGTAATGCGTGGTGAAGTCGCCGCAGTACCTCGCTGTGAAGTCGCTGCCCAGCGTCCGGTTCATTGCTGATGACGAAGTCATCGACCCCGGCTTTGGCGCAGGCCGCTAGCTGGTGGGGCATACGGGTCCCATCAGTCGCATATAGCGAGATCGCTGTCGCGGGATCATTCGCGCGATGCTGCCGAATCGACGAGTGCTGCTTGGATGTCTCGGTCTCATGCGGCACGAGGATGATTACTCGGGCCACCTCGCGGACGCCGTTGGGATCCATCTCGCCCAGTGACACGCACTGCAGAATCCGATCAGCAGCACCGCGGACGAACTGCACGACGCGCTCGCGTTCGCGCGGCACCGCGCCGACGACGTAGACTGTTCGTGCGCGATGGAGTGTATGCTCCTCCCAATGCCTCCCGCCCGCACTGTTGCTCAGCATCTTCCTGCTCCTGCACAATGGCGTCTACCCGCTGGGCGACGCACTACCACGGACGGTAGCGATATTCAGCGTGCTGGGCCGTGATGCTGAGCACTCAGCAACAGAGCCGTACACCCCCGAAGTGTACGAATCGCCGTGCTGGTTACACCTTTGCGATTTTCCAGAGCGCGGTGCGTGGGTCCGCGCTGAGCACTACATCGCGACCGCCGGCCGCTGACGCTTCACTTCTTCAGTACTCGGCTTCAGCTCCGGTAATCCCGCCGCGCGCAGGATCGCGTTGAGCCGTGGGAGGTCGCTGTCGAGGGATGACTGGATCGCTTTGAGATGCACGTCCAGTTCCCTGGACAACATGTTGAAGACTTCGATCGCCTGCCGTGTCGGCCTGTATTCGCCCTGCGAGACATATGACGCGACGCCGGCGATTTCGTTGTTCAACTTGATCGGGAAGTTGAGCGGATCCTGATTGCTCTCATTGCGCACCTGATACGCTTCCTGCTCCGCCTTGGTCAAGTTGCTCATCATGCCAGTCGCGATTCCCGTGAACTGCTGCTTATTGTCTCCCGTTAGGCGGCCCGTGCGGTCTTCCACCTGAGCGCGCATGTTGCGCACCATGCGCACGGCGTTGTTCGCCTCGGTGGTCTTGTCGCGAATCGCGATGAGCAGGTTGAACTGCGCCAGGATATCAGCGTCCGTGGACGTCGAGCGCGGATCCTTGCGCACACGGAACGAAGCGCTCTGCGGCGCGCCGTTGTTCACCGT
>JBFMFA010000770.1:0-2313 GCA_040753195.1 Gemmatimonadota bacterium
CGAGCCGGTCGTACAGCGTAGTCGCCGCGGGCGTCGCCGCGGCAGAATCCGTCGCGGCGCTGTCGGCGGCTTTGTCCGCGCCGCCGCCGCAGGCGAGAAGCGCACTAGACGACAACACCATAAGGTTTCGCGTTAGGCGATCCATACGATCTCCGTTTGGGTAAGCCACACTTCCAAAGCCGCGAAATCCAACGTATCCGGTCCCAAACGCCTCCGCACCCAGACTCGGCAATAAAACGGACCTCCCTGCGTGAAAACGGTGACGCACTCGTCACATGGTCGCGTTATGCTCGGCCGTGACTCAGGAACGGTTGGAGTTCGGAATCTTGGGTGAACGGGTCGCGGAGCGTTGGCTGCAACGCGCCGGCTGGCGAGTCCTCCAACGCCGTTATCGCACTGGCCATCGGGACATCGACCTCATCGTCGAGCGCGATGGTCTCGTCGCCTTTGTCGAGGTCAAAGCCAGGCACGGCGCTGACTTCGGCGATCCCGTGGAGGCGGTCAACTGGCGCAAGCAGCGGGAGCTAGTCCGCTCGGCGGTCACGTGGATCGATCGGCATGGCCGGCCGGGCGAGGCGTACCGTTTCGATGTGGTCGGGGTGCTGGTGGATGGACAGCGGGTCCGGGTGCGGCACGTCGCCAACGCCTTCCAGCTGGCTCAGCGGGCAACGTAAGTAAACGTAAATAATGGATTGATTTCGGCTTTTCTTCGGGGTATCGTATCGCTCGCCATCCGGCCGTAAATTCGGCGATGGCCAGAGCACACACCGTCTAACGCGCAGAGGATCGATGGGCACCGCATCTATCGCAGACGATCGGAAGAAGGCGCTCGGCCTGGCCATCGCGCAGATCGAGAAGAACCACGGCAAAGGCTCCATCATGCGCATGGGCGCAGAATCGGGGCGAGTTCGCATCGAGGCCATCTCGACTGGCGCGATCAATCTTGACGCCGCAATCGGCATCGGTGGCGTGCCTCGCGGCCGCATCACCGAAATCTTCGGTCCGGAGTCGAGCGGAAAAACGACGCTGTGTTTGCACGTCGTCGCGAACGCACAACGGAACGGGGGCGTCGCCGCGTTCATCGATGCGGAGCACGCGCTCGATGTCGACTACGCCAAAAAGTTAGGCGTCGACATCGAGAACCTGCTCGTGTCGCAGCCCGACACGGGCGAACAGGCGCTGGAAATCTGCGAGATACTCGTTAGGTCTGGCGCTGTCGACGTTGTGGTGGTCGACTCGGTCGCCGCGCTGGTTCCGCGGGCTGAAATCGAAGGCGAGATGGGTGACTCGCACGTCGGTTTGCAGGCGCGTCTCATGAGCCAGGCGCTGCGCAAACTCACTGGTGCCATCGCGCGCTCGCGCACAGCGGTTGTGTTCATCAACCAGCTGCGTGAAAAGATTGGCGTGATGTTCGGCAACCCTGAGACGACGACGGGTGGTAAGGCACTCAAGTTCTACGCGTCGCTGCGGCTCGACATCCGGCGCATCGGGCCCGTCAAAGAAAAAGAAGACGTCATTGGGTCGCAGGTGCGCGTCAAAGTCGTGAAAAACAAAGTCGCGCCGCCGTTCAAACAGGCCGAATTCGACATCATGTACGCCGAGGGCATCAGCCACGTCGGGCTACTTGTCGACATCGGCTCCGAGAGCGCGATCATCGAGAAGTCGGGAGCGTGGTACAGCTACGGCGGGCAGCGGATCGGGCAGGGGAGAGAGAATGCGAAGCTCTTCCTGCGCGACAATCCAGCGCTCGCCGCAGAAGTAGAAGACAAAGTCAAGCAGGTCCTCGGCATCAAAACGGTTGCCGCGGGAACAGAGTCAGAAGGTCCGGACGAGTAGCGCGTAGCGCCAGTCGGCCGGTGTGGTTTGCAAGCCGGAGAGTTGTTCTCTGAGGTAGGCTGGGTCCCGGAAAGCCCACTTTACTCAGGAAACTTCGCTCCGGCTTTGTTTTTCAGCTTGGAGAAAGAACGCTCGCGGATTTGCGCGGAAACGACGCGGATCGACGCGGATTCTGATAGGTAAGCGGGACTAATCCGCGCATATCCGCGCATATCCGCGCGACCATCCGCGTCATCCGCGAGCCCGCTTGACGTCGCGAAGCGAGCGAGCAAACATGCCTAACGAAACGTCGCATGTGGTGACGGCGATACATGAACATCCGAGACGTCGCGGGCGTTATGTCGTGTCCGTCGCCGGCAGCGAGATCGCGACCGTAAGTGCAGAAGCGATTGCTGAACACCGCGTTCGCGTCGGTGCGGAGCTCACCCAGAAGTCAATCGACGCCCTGCAAGACGAGCATCGCCGCACGCTGGTCCT
>JBFMFA010000771.1:0-2311 GCA_040753195.1 Gemmatimonadota bacterium
CGCCGCTTCGTGCAGGGCATCCGCCGCGACCACCCAGCGCGCTGTTTCAGGGAGTTGGCCGAACTGCGCGAGGTGCTGCTCGCGGCGCTCGTTAGGTGCCAGTTCGTGGCCATCGCGTGCCGTGCGTGGCGCGACCGCAGCGAGTACCGTTTCCAGAACGCCGGGCCCGAACTTGTCGCCGAGGCGCTGAGCAATCAGCTCGTGACTGTACCCGTCCGCCACATAATCCCTGACGACATTCAGTAGGATTCCTGCGATGACGCAGTCGTCGCTCTGCCCATACCGCGTCAGGATGATGGCGATGTTGGCCGGCTGGGTCAGATACGGGAGCCGCACGCCACGCCGCACCTGTTGGTCGTGATGCTTCGCGGCGAACGCGAGCGCGTGATTGATACGGTCCGAATACCCCGTCATCGACAACTGCGGCAGTGGCCCCTCCTGAGGAACGCGGCTGAACCTACTTGGTGTGGGCTAAACCGGCTAGACATACGGCGCGGCAAACGGCGCCGTATCTTCATCGCCAAGCTCGTTAGGCGCAGCGACCGGGCGTTTACCGCGCCGTCGCACATTTCGTGTCGGCGGATCGCCGTCCCACAGGACAACACCCATGATCTCCGCACCTTCGTCCCGCATCCCCGCCGCCAATCGCGCAAGGCGCCGTCCGCGTGTCCGTTGCAGATGCGCGCACAGGAGCACCGCCCGCCCAGGACGCATACGATATGCCGCGTTAGGTGGTACGACAACCACAGTCACGTCGTACCGCTTCGCCGAACGCTCCACCTCGCGGATCAACACTTCCGCTTCCGTCCGTCCGGGGAGGCCACGCGCTTTGCCGCTCGGTAGCACGTCCATCGCCTGATCACGGCCCGTCGCGATCTGGCTCAACACCTCAGACCACCGCCGTCGATTCTCGATCACCGCACCGAGCCCCGGCCCTGAATGAATGCCCAGGACGTTGGCAACGGATTCATCACTCAGAATGGCATCTACGAGTAACGTTTCGCGCGGTTCATTGGCAAACATCGCCGCAAGGTTCGCCGCGATCACCGCCGAAAGCACAGGCTGTTCTGCCACGACGGCGACGATGCCATCAGGTGGTAGATGCACTGCCACGTGGAGCGCGAGCAAGCGATAGTCGTCCGACGTTGGGTCGAGAACCGGAGGTACCATGCGATCGATCGCACGACGACGACGATCGTCGGGTATCTGGCGCGGCCGGATTGTCGCGACCACGTGTGCATCTGTCAGACGTTCGACTTCGGCTTCGTCCGCAATACGCGGCGACCGGAACTCATCCAGTAGTGTCAGCGCAAATGCGGCAGCGAACGCGATAATCGCCGCCGCCATCAACAGGACGGGAAGCGGCGCGAGCTCAGTCCCGCGCTGGCGTTCCGTCTCCGCGGCCAGCAAAGCCGCGTTTGCGCGTCTCGCGTCGCTAAGCAGTCTGTCGATGATCACAACGTCTCGTTCGCGGTCGCTGCGCAGTCGCGCTGCCGCCATCGTATCCGCAACCGGAATCGACGTTGGCAGCGTGCGTGGCGCGATGGCGTCGAGCTGCCTCTGCGCATCTGCGCGCCGCGCCTCCGCAATTCCAGCGATTTGCCGTCCGACCGCATTCGCTCGCGTGGTCAACTCGACGAAGACCGGATCCACGCCAACGCCTCCACCAATCGCTTCACGCTCCCGTTCAATCGCAGCCAGCGTGTCGAGCAGCTGCCCGACACGGGGCTCGCGTCGGATCAACGGTGATTCCCCGATCGCGCGATACGTCTCGGGAAGCGGCGCCTGGTCCGCCCGTGCAAGCAACTCATCGTACGCCGCGATACGCGCCGCGATGGAGTCACGCCGTACAATCTGCGCCGCCGTGAAGCCGGTCGGCAGCGGTGTGGCCCTCGTTAGGCGGGCGGTGCTACGAGTGGCAGCCAACGCTGATTCGGCCTGCTGAACGCGCAACACAGCAGCTCGCCGTCGTTGCGTGAGCGTCGTCGTATCGCGCCAATCCAAAGCGCTCGCGCGCACGCGCACCCACGCACCGCGCGCTCCAGCTGGAGCGAAAATGAAGCTGGCCAGCACTGCGGCAAAAACGAACACCGCGAGTAACGCAAAGCGCCGGCGCCGCTGCAACGCGTTGCGAGTGCGCGCCGCAAGCCACAGCGAAATCGCGGGACGTCGCGTGCGCTGAATTACCCCCGCCGGCGGATGAGTTTGCGCGCCGTCAGACATTTGTCGTCACTATCTCTGGCACGTCCATGAGACGCAAGCTCAACACCTGAAGCAAAAAAAAGAGCGGGAGCGATCGCTCGCTCCCGCT
>JBFMFA010000772.1:0-2311 GCA_040753195.1 Gemmatimonadota bacterium
CACTCTTGAACTTCCCCCGACTGTCCTGAAAGACGAATACGTAGCCGTCAGCTACTAATTCGGCGTACGCCGCGGCCACACGCGCCGAGCTCCAGCCGTCGATGCCGTAGGGCGTCCGGATCATCAGAATCGGCAGCTGGCCACTCGCCTTGCGCGGCGTGAAGATGCGCGTGTGCAGCTTGTTGCCATCGCGCATGGGGATCATCACGGTCTGCGAATTGAAGACCGAGTCCCCCGCCGGTTGCTGCGCCGCCAACGGCAGCGCGAGACAAAGAGCGACAGCGAACCTAACGAGTTTACTCATGGCGCCTCCGACTTCAGACCTGTACTGCGGCCACACACTGAATCTCCAACGCATAGCCGTAATGCAACTCTTTGACAGGCACGACGGCGCGCGCCGGCTTGTGCGCTCCGAGCATGCGCGTGTACACCGCGTTGACCTCACCCCAGAACTCAATATCGGAAACGTAGATCGTCATCGAAAGCACCCGATCGAGACCGCTGCCGGCAGCCCGCAAAATCGCTTCCACGTTGCGCAGCGTTTGCTCGGTTTGCGACGCGACGCTCCCTGGGGCGTGCTCTTTTTGACCTGGAACGATGGGGAGCTGGCCGGCGACGAACACCAGCCCGTTGTGGACGATGGCCTGGGAGTAGTGGCCGGCCGGCCGCGGAGCGTTGGCAGTGTCGATCGGTTGCATGGTTTCTCGTTAGGTAGTCGTTAGCGCCGCGAGCACTTCTCCGCTACAATCGCCAAATCCGATGCGGCGATACCCCTCGCGTTCGCAAAATCCCGTGAACGTGACACGATCGCCGTCTTCCAGGAAGCGGCGCTGTTCACCTGAAGGCAGCGTCAGCGGCTCAGTGCCGCGCCAGGTGCGCTCGAGCAAGCAGCCGCGTTCTTCCTTCGTCGCGCCGGACACGGTGCCGCTTCCGAGGAGATCGCCGGCGACGAGGTTGCAGCCGTTGCTCGTGTGGTGCGCGACGAGCTGCGCGGGCGACCAGTACATCCCCGCAAATGAAGCGCGCGACAGCTGCACAGGCGGCTGATGGCGTTCGCGCATGAGGCGCGACTGCAGTGACGCGATCAGCGTGATCTCGAATGATCCGCTGTGGCGATCCTCCTCGTCATCGAGGTAAGCCAGCGGCTGCGGGTCGTCCGGCGCACGCGGCGGCCGCGACGTGCGGAACGGCGCCAGCGCGTCTGCGCTCACGATCCACGGCGAGATGGTCGTGGCGAAACTCTTGGCCAAAAACGGGCCGAGCGGTTGGTACTCCCAGGCTTGCACGTCACGCGCCGACCAATCATTCAGCAGACAGAATCCAAAGATTTGGCCCCGAGCCTCGCGCATGGTCAACGGAACGCCTAACGCATTCCCTGGTCCGACGAACATACCGACTTCGACCTCATAGTCGAGGCGCTGGGTCGGCTTGTACACGGGCGCGGGGTCCTGCTCTCCCTTCGTCTGCCCCAGCGGCCGCCGCACGGGGGTGCCGCTGACGACGATGGACGACGCGCGGCCGTGATACCCGATGGGCACCCACTTGTAGTTAGGCAGCAACGGATTGTCCGGCCGAAACATCGACCCGACGTTCGTCGCGTGATCGATGGAGGCGTAAAAGTCGCTGTAGTCGCCGACGTGAGCCGGCAGCTGCATCGCGACGTCGCGGAGCGGTACGAGCAGTTCGGCAGCATGAGAGGCGGCCCGTCGCCCGATCGGCGTTTCTATGCGCAGCAGCGTACTGATGCCGTGCCGCAACGCGCGCGCCGCGCCACTTCCAAGCGCCATGAGTGCGTTGAGTGTGCCTCGGGCCGCGGCTGCGGTTTCGCGCTGATGCTCACCTAACAAGTCGAGGCGGCGCGCCGCGGCAATGTCGAGAATCTGATCGCCGATTGCCACGCCGGTGCGCGGCGTCGGATCCCCGGGCCTGCGGAAAACGCCAAACGGGAGGTTCTGCGGCGGAAACTCCGTGGCCGGATCGTTGGCGCTCGCGACCCAGGAAACGAGGTCCGGGTCGTGCGTGTGGTCGATCACTCGCTGGGCGCCCAACCCGCGCGGGCCAGTTCGGCCACCGGTTCCGCAAAGGAGCAAGAGCCAAAGCCCGTGAGCGCGCGATCCCGGGCGCTGTGCAGCTGATCCTGCGTTAGGCAGTGCTCGCGCCAGCACAAGACGCCGGATGTGCCGCCGTCGAGCCTGAACGCTCGAAGCCGCCGCTCCTCGAGTACCTCGATCAGCGTGCGCACCGGCATTCCGTCGACCGCCAGCGCCGCGGCCACGAACACGTTGAGGAAACCGAACATGACGGCGCGCGG
>JBFMFA010000773.1:0-2307 GCA_040753195.1 Gemmatimonadota bacterium
GCGGCTCGCTGACGCCGGCGCTGCGACAAGGTGGGACGACATCCGAGAGCCGCGGCCGCGTTAGGCTGCGCGGCTTCATGGTCGCCGTGCAGGTGGCGCTCACGAGCGTGCTCTTGTGCGCGAGCCTCCTCTTCGGCCGCGCGCTCAGCACCATGCAGGCGCTCAAGCCTGGCTGGAATGCGGACCGTGTCTACGTAAGCGCCATCAACCTGGAATTGAACGGAACCACGCCGGAACGCGGGGCCGCTTTCCAGCGCGAGCTGATCACGGCGCTTTCTCGGCAGCCCGGCGTCGAATCGGCGGCCCTCGCCGCCAAACTGCCGATCGGCGGCCGATCCTCGTTAGGTCTCGTGAACGCGCCCGGCGTACAACCACCAGCGGGCGGAGTCCCTGGGTTCGACGCCGCGTTCAATCGCGTTACGCCTGGTTACTTCGCCACCATGCAGATTCCCGTGCTGCGCGGCCGTGCCTTCACGCCTAACGACGAATCGACGTCACCCAACGTTGCGATCGTCAACGCCAGCATGGCGCGCCGCATCTGGGGAGAGCGCGATCCGGTCGGCGCCACGTTTTACGTGGGTACCGGACCATACCGCCGTGACTTCACCGTCGTCGGTGTATCGGCGGACGCGCAGCTCACAGCGCCCGGTCGCACAGCGGACAACTTCTATTACGTGCCGCTGGCGCAAATGTATAACTCGGACGCGACGCTGCACGTGCGCGCGCAGCCCGGATTCGAGGGCGGCGTCGCAGCCGCCGTACGCTCGACGATCCGAGCGCTGGAACCGTCGCTACCGATCACGCCGGTCCGACCACTCGACGAAGCACTCGGCATCTATCTCCTTCCGCAGCGGTTGGCGACCACCGTTGCGGCAGCCATGAGCATCTTCGGGCTCTTGCTCGCGAGCATCGGCATCTATGGCGTGACGGCCTTTGTCGTTTCACGTCGAGCGCGCGAGCTCGCCATCCGCTTTGCGTTAGGCGCCACCTCTCGCCAGATCACCAGTCTCGTGCTCTGGCAAGGAGGCCGAGCACCTCTCGCCGGGATGGTGCTGGGACTCGGCGCGGCGCTCACCGCCTCGGTGTTCGTCGGTAAAGTGGTGATCGGCGTTCGCGCGGGCGATCCGTTTGTCTTCATCGCGGTACCGATGGCGCTCGCGCTCATGGCGCTGTCGGCGATGGCCGCACCGCTACGGCGCCTCGCACGCAGCGCTCCGATGGCGCGCCTGCGCGAAGACTGAGCTTGCTTAGGGCTAGGGGTTAGGGGTTAGGGGTTTGGCCGCTAACCCTAACCCCTAACCCCTATCGGTATTTGTTACGTATGTGCGCACGTGCAGCCTTGGCGCCGATCGCGCCGAGCCTCTTCAGCTCGCGTTGCGCTTGCGGATCGTCGCGTCCGTCCATGTAGGCGATTTCTGACTGCAGTTTCTGCCAGTGCGCGAGGCGGTCGCGCTCCAGCGCTCCCTGCTCCACGGCGGCGAGCACGGCACAACCAGGCTCGCTCCGGTGTTTGCAGTCGACAAAGCGGCAGGCGTCCGCGAGCGTCGTGATGTCATCAAACGTCGTCGCGAGGCCTTCGCTGTCGTGCCACAGCTGCAGCTCGCGCAAACCAGGCGTGTCGATCAGCAGCGCGCCGTTAGGCAGCGTGAACAGTTGCCGATGCGTGGTGGTGTGGCGTCCCTTGCCGTCGGAACGTATCTCCGCCGTGCGCATGTGCGCCGCGCCAAGCAGCGCGTTCAGCAGGGTCGATTTGCCGATCCCGGAAGGACCGAGCAGCACCGTGGTCTGCGCCGGGTGCATGTGCTGGCGACAGGCATCCAGACCGGCACCACTCAGCGCAGAGAGGGTCAGAACCGGCACGCCCGTTAGGCGCGCTCGCACGTTGGCTGCGACTGCTTCGCTGTCCTCGCACAGATCCGCTTTCGTGAGCACAACGACGGGTACGGCCCCGCTCTCCCATACGAGCACGACACCACGCTCGAGTCGCCGCAGATTCACACTGAGCGGCAGGGCAGCGCCAAGGAGAACGACGTCGACGTTCGTCGCCAGCACTTGACCGCGGGCGGGTCGCTCCGGCTCCGCACGGATCAGCGAACTGGAGCGCGTCGCAACCCACTCCACGAGCGCAGCAGAGCCAGCGTTAGGCGATCCGCCGATGAGCACCCAGTCGCCGACTGCAGGTAGCAGCTCCGCCGTCGCGCGATGGCGCAGCTTGCCGCTCAAGGTGGCGCGGCGTTCGCCGCTCCCATCGTCCACGATATAGGCGCCGCGATGCAGGGCCGTGACGCGGGCCGGCCGTTTGTCGTT
>JBFMFA010000774.1:0-2306 GCA_040753195.1 Gemmatimonadota bacterium
CGTGCGCGGAGGCAGCAAACGCCCCTCCAGGCCCCGCGCCGACGTTCTCAAGGACTTTCAGGCCGGAATCAACCTTCCCCTGGTCGTACAGAATCTGAGCCAGCAGAAGTCGTCCTTGTGCCCCAGCGGACGTCGAGCCGTACCTCGCGACGAGCTTTTCGAGGTCCGATTGGGCGAGCGGACGATTCCCGGATTGAAAGGTGCGAGCCGCGGCGATGAGCGACTGTTCGGCGCGCTGTTCCTTGATGGCATCTGATCGGCGCCACATGTACACGGCAGCGGCGACAGCCACGACCCCGACAGCCACGTAGGTAGCCGCACGTGAATGCGTGCGGATCCAGTCGAAGAATGCGGAACCGTCGCCGTCCAAGGGACGCGCGGCGGGTCGTGCGGAGGCTGTATCGGCCATGCCTTTCGTACCGAGAATTGGAACCGGGTCGGACGCAATCACTCTCTGCACGCGCGCATCGAGCGAGCCCTCCCAAAGTGCCCCTGGGGTGACTCGAACACCCGGCCAACGGTTTAGGAAACCGCTGCTCTATCCACCTGAGCTACAGGGGCGATACAGCGAGAAGCCGCGGAATGTAAAGCCTAACTTGTTGGTGGTAAAGCTGATCCTATGCAGGGCTTTGCAGTCGACGCAGGGCCCCGAAAACAACTGCGCCCCGAACGACTCGGGGCGCCTTAGGAGCTGATTCCCGACTTTTCAGCGAGCGGCGCATTCCGCTGCGCCCGCGACAACCACTGCCCCGCTTGCGTCCAGGATCTTTGCAGAGACGTCAGTGCCTGGCCTGAGCCAGATGAAATTGCGAGCGATCGCTGTGGCACCGGCAGCGATGTCCGCAGGGTTGCTGTCGAAGTCGAACTCCACTTCATCGCCGATTGCAGTTTGGGCGGGAGCCGAGGCGACGTTGAAGCCAGAGCTGACAACCGCGGACCAGCGCATGTTGAGCGGTGTGAGGTTGTTGCCATCGACTGAGATCTTTGAGCGCTCACCTGAGCGCACCTCGCAACGCACGCGAATCGTCGCGCCTATGGAGCGCGCCGCCGTACTTTCACCGCTGCTGAACGTCGAGGCGCTGCGTGCGGTGACGGGCGCTGTCGGACTGCCCGCTGAGCACGCGGCGATTGCCGCAACGCTAGCGAAGAAAGCGAAGATGGAGCGGTTCGTGTTCACAAGTTTCTCCGAGGAGGAAGGGTTGCTGCACCCATGGGCACGGAGCACGCCGACCTGCAGATTTTCCGCAAGTACTTGACCTGTAAACAGTTATCAAAATGTCGCTGGCTTCGTGTGCAATACGCCGTTGCACCGGATGCTCCGTAGCGATACAGCCGGCGCCGCGCGTCGCGTGCTCCCAGCCTCGTTAGGCGCCGTCCTCGAAAGACTCAGGCACCGCCTACTGTATCCGGATGTTCCAGCGCCGCATCGTGGCGATACAGCGCGTCGGTACTGGTAACAGCCCTCGCCGGCCCTAGAACCAGCACAAGCAATGACTTGCGATCGCGGGGCATTGTCGGAGGCGTAGGCGCGCGACGTGCACCCGCTCATTTGCGTGCTTCCACTGAAGCCTAACAAGTCAACAACATGATTCGGCGACAGCGACGCAGGTCACTCATGTCAATACATCTTCGCGTCAGGCATTTGCTGACGGCAAGCGCCGCGACATGGTGCATTACTATTGCCTGTGCAACCTGTGACGACAGCGAGCGGCGCAGCATGGTGGGCGCAGACATGACTGATGCGCGCGATGCGCCGGCGCTCTTTGTACTGGCGCTGAGCGATTCCTTTGCCACGCTCTGGATGGAGTTCGCGTCCGAGTATGGACTGCAACTGCGCGTGGCACATTTGCCGGCGGAACTCCTGACCGCGCGACGCTGCGCCGCGATCGTGATTGCTGCCGGAGGCGTCGAGAACGAGGTCGAGACCGTCCTTCGCTCCAACCCCGAACAGCACGTTCCGGTTGCAGTAGTCGGATCGAACGCCGACCATCGTCTCGCCACCGCGTTGATCCGCGCCGGAGCGCGAGACTACTTCGCGCTCCCCGCAGACTTGGCCGCGTTGCGATCGTGGGTAAGCGAGCGCTGCGAGCGGTGGCGGACGGACGCGCAGCGCCGCGTCTTCGCGGACGCGGAACGACTCAAGTCTCGCTTCGACGGCATTCAAGGCGAGAGCGCGTCATTAAAGGCGGCGTTGAGTGCGGCCGCTCGGATCATCCCGCACGGACAGGTCACGGTTCTTCTGACCGGCGAAACCGGTACTGGTAAGGAGCTGCTAGCTCGCGCCCTTCACTACAACGGACCGCGGC
>JBFMFA010000775.1:0-2304 GCA_040753195.1 Gemmatimonadota bacterium
GCTCGATGCCGACCCCGTTAGGCTCGCCCAGGTCTTCTCGAATCTCCTGAACAACGCCTCGAAGTACTCGGAAGCGCGTACGACGATTTGGCTCACGGCGCGGCGGCAGGACAATGAGGTTGTCGTGTCGGTGCGCGATAGCGGGATTGGTATCGCGGCAGAGATGCTACCGCGAGTCTTCGACATGTTCGCTCAGGTGGAAAGCTCACTCCCTCGCGCGCAAGGGGGGCTGGGAATCGGCCTAACGCTGGTCCGGTCGCTCGTGCAGATGCACGGCGGCAGTGTCGAGGCGAAGAGTGGCGGCATCGGGCGCGGAAGCGAGTTCATTGTTCGCTTGCCTCTGTCCAGCATGGCACCGGCATCGGAAGCGCCTCCGGCGCTCGAAAACGACGGGGGGTTGCAGTCCCTGCGCGTGTTGGTCGTCGACGACGATCGCGACGCTGCCGACAGCCTCGGCACTATGCTCTCATTTCTTGGCGCGAAGGTTTTTGTGACGTATGGCGGCACGGCTGCGCTCGATGCGTTGGACGCGTTCAACCCGCGCGTCGCGCTTCTCGACATCGGCATGCCGGATATCGACGGATTCGAATTGGGTCGGCGAATTCGGGAGCAAGAGCGCCATCAGGACGTCGTTCTGATCGCTCTTTCCGGCTGGGGGACGGAAAAGGATCGGCGGCGCTCGCTCGAGGCGGGGTTTAACTACCACCTCATCAAGCCGCCGGACGTGGATGCGCTGAAGGCCCTGATTGCTTCGTTAGGCGCCCGTGCGGTTCATGCAGAGCACCCGCGCGCCCGCAAGCACCGTTAGGCGTCGCCATCGTCTCAACTCTGGCCGAGCAGGCCGTCGAGCTGTTGAATGTGGCGCTGCTGCGCCGGAATCAGGTCCGCGACGATGATCTCTCGAGTTGCCGCGTCGACGTCGTCGACCGATTCGCGGTAATCCTTGAGCCCGTGTTCTTCGCCCTCTTTCAGGGCTTTGATCGCTGCGGCGTCGCCAAAAGCCTTGGCCGTTCCTTCCACGGCGTTTGCGAACGTGCCCCAGACTCCCGATGAGTCAGCAGGCGTGCCACCCACGCGCCGGACGGCGTCGCGCAGTCGCTCCACGGCGCCCGCGTGCTCGCGCGCAATCTGGCGCAAGACTTCCACATCGTTGCGTCCTTCGACACCAAGCTTCTCGATCGCCTGGGCGTAGGTTTCCTTTGCTGAGATCTCCCCGCGTAACAGCGAGTTCAGCTGCTCGATTGAGTCGTTAGGTCTCATTTCGTTGCGTGCCATCGCGCTCTCCGGCGTGTTCCCGATAACGACGAGTAGGCATGTTTCGCGCCGCCGGAACGGACCAGACAAAAAGGGCCCGGCTGCGCGTTAGGCAGCCGGGCCCAGGAATATCGACCGGAGTCTACGGCGTGGCTTCGAGCTTGGGAGCGGGCTTTTGCGCGCCGCTTCCGGGTGGCCGTCCGCGATGCCGCGGAGCAGGCGGCTCAGCGAGCCGAGCCAGCCGGTGGGTGTAAAAGGTCACCACGCGCTCGCGCACAGAGGCACGCGTGTCGCCCTTGGCGGCGCGGAAAACGGCGTATGACTGCTGATCGCCCGAAACTTCAAACCACCACCACGAATCCTCGTTACTGGCCGCCGGGACGCGGAGATGACAGCGGTACTTCCGCCCCCCGTCCTCGAATTCGAAAGGTTCGCTCACTCGTACTCCAAAAAGGTGACCCGAAATGTAGCCACTTCGGGTCCCTTTCCAAAGCGCCGGGCCCCTGAATCAGGGGACTAGCGCGGCACCTCACGCCCGTGTTGGCGACGGCACCGGCCCCCGGCCCTGGTTGTCACTTGCCGCGAATGGTGGCCCCACGCGCGGACCTCCCGGCAATGCAGCTAACGGAGCGGCGATCAAGGTATTCGGCGCGACCGTCGATCACGCGCTGCACGTTGCTGTTGCTGACCGAATCTACAGAACCTTCGACAATTTCCAGCGTCTCTCGTATCGTGTAGTAACGCGCGGAAGGAGGCGTGGACATGCGGTGGACGAGGTTTCGGCGCCCTGCCGCAACGCGTATGGCTTCGGCTCTCGGGCGACCCGCAAAGCGCGCGGCGTTTCCCGCATTGCGTCGTTTTGGTGTACCGTCGCTCGTGCCGCTAGTCGCGTTAGGCCTGGGCGCGCAACAGCCGACGCGGACATGGTCGCTGTCCGCGCGGCCCGCTGTGTCGATCGGGAACCGGCCGGACGATACGACGTCGTTCGAGTTGGTCGTCGGCGCGACGCGCCTGCCTGACGGTCGCGTTCTTGTGGGGGATCTCGGCGCC
>JBFMFA010000776.1:0-2302 GCA_040753195.1 Gemmatimonadota bacterium
GTCCGTCAGCTTCCCCTGGGTCTCCAGGAGTTTCGTCAGCTCCGGCTTGCCGAGCAGGCCGGCATCGAGCGCGTCATTCCACCTCAACAGGTCCCCGACCGTCGTGAGCAGCCCGCCGTTTCCGTGCACCATGGTGAACGGCATGTCCTGCACCCACGCCGCGCCTTCACGGGAATACGCAGTCGCACGCCCCGGTACGATCCGCCGATAATCGTCGCGCCATTGCGTGTGGTCCATGCCTAACGGCTTGAACAGGCGCTCCTGCGTGAAACGCGCAAAAGGCATCCCCGACACGCGCGTGACGATGACGCTGGCGAGCGTATATCCCGTGTTGCTGTAGAGATATTCGCTCCCGGTCGGGAAGTTGAGGTCGCGTTGATTGCGCACGAGGTCGAGCACCTCGGGGATCGTATGCACCTCGGAGCCGGGGCCGCGATCGGCGAGGCCCCACATCGCCCACTGATCACGCAGCCCGCTGGTGTGCGTCAGCAGGTGACGGATCGTTATGCGGTGCCCAAAGTCGGGGACTTCAGGCAAGTGTTTCCGGATGTCGTCGTCGAGAGAAAGTTTTCCTTCGAGATGCAGCAGCGTGAGCGCCGCGGCCGTGAACTGTTTGGCCACCGAGCCGCTTTCAGAAATAGACTCGACGCTGAGTGGAACGGCGTACTCGAGGTTCGCCATGCCATACGCCTTGGCGAAGATCTGTCTCCCATCCTGACCCACGCCGACGATGCACCCTGGCGACGCTTGTGTCGCATAGTTCGCGAAGATCGAGTCGATCCGCGTTCCGGCGTCTGCTTGGGCCTGCGCTCCTGACGGCGCCACAATACAGGTGACGAGCAGCGCGTGTGTTATTGGTGATCTCATCAAACAGCTCCGCTGATTCGGTTGCGTGCGGCGGCGATCGAGAACAATGTGCCGCGGCGAAATCCGTCGCTACTCACACCCGCCCGCCGTGCGAATTCTTTGCTGTGTTAACCGCGATCTCGCGAGCAATCACGCGCTGAACCTGCTGCTGCCGCAGCTCCATGGGCACAGCACCCGTATCATCCTCTCCGACCGAGTGGGGCGTCCTGGCGCGTTTCCGGCGCATCTACGCGCGCTCAACCTCCTGGAACAAGGCGTTCCGAATGAGATCGTGTTTCCGCTTGCGGAGCGATGCATCGCTCGCGACGGTCGCTGGCTGACGTTCGCAGAACTGGCGGAGCAGTACGCGCAGGCACCAGCGACGATTCTGGATCTGAATGCGGGGGAGGGGGCGCGCGTGCTCGGCGAGTTCGCCCCGGACCTCATCGTGACGATTCGTTATGGGCGAATTCTCAAAGACGCGGCGCTGCACGCTCCGAGACTCGGCGTCATCAACCTGCATTCGGGAGTACTGCCGGATTATCGCGGCATCCTCTCAACGCTGTACGCGATGATTTCAGGCGAGACTGATATCGGCTGTACGCTGCACTGGATCGTTGATTCGGGAATCGACACAGGGCCGATCATTGCCGTGGCTCGGCGACCAGTGGAGCTCGGGCATTCCTTGCTCTGGCACATACTCTCGTTGTATCCGATCGGCATCCCACTCATCGTAGAGGCGGTGCGGCGCCTAACGAGTGGAGAGGAGCTTCCAAGGACCGAGCAGGATCGCAACGCTGGCTCGTATCGGTCATTCCCGGCACCGGCGGACGTTGCGGCCCTGAATGGCCGCGGGGTCGAGCTTGTCGACGCGGCGGATCTCCGCGCGATCGCGGCCACCTATGGGGTGACTGCGCAGCATTAACGGCGTGGTGGACCGAACCGTCACACTGGCGAATCCGGCGTCGGGGGGGAGTCCCGGCTCCGGAGTCTGACTGGTTGGTGCCTCGCGATTGCGTTCACGTCCCCCGTGATCGCCGGGCGTCCCAGAGACAAACCATCTGCCTCGGAGACACCCAATGCGATTCCGCACGATCACCGCGCTTCTGACGACGGCCACGATTTTCATGGCGTGCTCGGACAGCGCAACCGCCCCCACCCCGACGGAGAACCTCGAAGCCGAGCTGGCAGCGATCGTTGCCGAGCAAAGCGCCTCCCCTAACGATTTCGCGGCGGCGCAGGATCGGCGCGACGGCAAGCCGCCGCGCGTCCGGCTGACAGAGGAACAGCGTCAGTGCATTCACAACGCGGTGCAGGAGTTCCGCGAGGCGAACGCCGAGACGCTCGCGGCGATTCAGGATATCTACCAGAAGGCGCGCGAGGCTCGCGCGGCGGGCGCCAGCCGCGCCGAAGTCGCGCGGATCCTGGAGGAGGCAAAGCCGTTGCTCGAACGTCT
>JBFMFA010000777.1:0-2298 GCA_040753195.1 Gemmatimonadota bacterium
CCACCGCCGCCCACCGGGAAGGGTCTGCAGCAATTGCCGCCGGGCATCGGCGCGGCGGTTGCCAACGCCGAAATCGCACTGGCACATGGCCTAACGATTCCCTTGCAGTCAGGCCGCAGCGTGGCTGTGCAACCGCTTGGACGTGACCTGCGCTGGACTATCCTCGGTGCAGGGGGCGAGGTGCTCCGGACGTTCCCCGCCGGTTCGCGCGCTTTCCGCACGCCGAAGAAGGAGATTCTCGTGAATTGGGGCGGCGGAACGTTCAACGCCGGCATCGAGCGCAGCGATCGGCGCCTCAACCTTCCCAAGAGGTAATAACGATGAGCCACATACTGATTGCCGCGGCGCTGATCGCCGCTGCTGCCCCCGCCACGCTCTCGGCGCAGCTCGTTATGACTGTCACGCCAGATGCCAATCGCCTGGAGCCGCAGTCTCGGATCAGCTTCGCCGCGACCGTTCCGCGTCGCGCGCCTAATTCGACAGCGCACGTGTATCGCGTGCGGTTATGCCCTGAAGGGTCCGAACATTCGCCTGACTGCTCCGCGCAGTGGAGCTCGGTGAGTAAGGACCCGGGTGCGGGCCAGGGTTCTGTGAAACTGACCTTCAATACGTATACGATTCCAAGTGGGGCTCGCTCCGGCGATGCGTACTGTTTCTCACTGGCGCTCGTGCCAATAAAAGTTGGACCGATTCAGTTTCCTTCGAAGGTGGTAGACGCGGCGTGCAAGATCGTGAGTGTCATGAATGCCGTCGCTGGCGGACCACAGAATGCGTTAGGTACGAAGACGAACACGAACCCGGTGGGAAGTACGGTCCCGCGCTTGTCTGCGCCAACCGCTTCCCTGCCCGATCTCACGCTCTCGTTTTCCTACGCCGGCCCTATGCCAAGCCCGCGCTGGATCATTCACAACGTCGGCAAGGCAGCGTCCGGTGCAACGATCCTACGCGTGCATAACGCGAAAGCCCAGTTCACGCGCGAGTACGGCGTGGCTCCGCTCGGCGCCGGGGACTCGCTCGTGATCACGTTATCGCAGTCGCCACTCGTCCAACTTGGAGGCGGTATTCAGGCCTATCTCACGGGGCTCAAGGCGATGGTGGATCCCGATGGCGTTGTCCAGGAGGCGAACAAGAAGAACAACTTGTGGGTCTCGCCCAAGTAGTTGGGGATCGGTCCCTAACGAGCGGCTCATTCGAGCCGCTCGTTCGCCTTCTGCGCGATTCGCCGAGCGAGGTCCAGCGATGGTGCAGTGACCTTGAGTGCCCGACTGTTGCTGTGCACTTCGATCGTCGTTTGACCCATCATCTCATACTCGGCCGCTGGACTTTCAAAGCCCGATGCGGGTCTGACTTGTGTGGTCTTGAGCAGCGCGTCGGCGTTGGCGTCACCGCTCGACGCGGACCGCATTGTTGCGCTGATGCGCGCCGCGAGAGACTCCGCTGATGGTGCCGGTGAGATCGGGTAGTTCACAGCGACGATCACGGGCCGCTCTCCCATGAACATGCACATGGCCGTGTTGACGGTCGGTTTGGCGTATTCCTCTTCGCTGAACGTTCCGTTCGTGCTGGCGACCGCAGCGCCAATCAGTGCCTCCATTTCCGATTTGGGAACCAGCGCACACGCGTCGATGCGTGTGATTGGACTGGTTTCGCCGGATTGCGTTTCTCTCTGCGACTCGCCGCCGCATTGAGCAAACGCAAGGGCGAGCGTTGCCGTTCCGGCGACACGTCCGAGCTTGGCTTGCATGATGTTGCGCTCCGTTTGAGTCCGTCTATGTAGAACGTTGCTGGACCGCGAGCGGGGCCATCGCGCGACTCGTTATGAGGTATTGGTCTCGCGGATGGCGTCGTGCAGGAAGGCGCGCGCCTTGGCCCAGTCGCGTTTCACCGTGCGCGGCGAACTTTCCAGCAGTTCGGCCGTCTCTTCCACGGAAAGACCGGCGAAAAAGCGTAGCTCGACGACGCGACTGAGACGCTCGTTAAGCAGAGCGAGTTCCGTGAGCGCGTCATCCAGCGCGACCAGCTCCGCGGCGCGTGTTGGGAGCGCGAGCGAAGCTGGATCGGCAAGCACGTCGACGGATTTCTCCGGTCGTTTTTGCGCGGCGGCGCGGCGCGCATGGTCGACGACGATCTGTCGCATCGCGCGTGCGGCCACGGCGAAGAAGTGCGCGCGATCGTGGAGCGTGAGCTGCGCGCTGTCGGCGAGCTTCAAATACGCTTCGTGGACGAGTGCCGTAGTGCTCAGTGTCTCGCCGGGTCGCCCGCGCGCGAGCTGATGGTGTGCGCGGTCGTGTAGCTCGC
>JBFMFA010000778.1:0-2290 GCA_040753195.1 Gemmatimonadota bacterium
TGGTGGCGCTAAAGAAACACTAAGGTCGGGTTCCGAGCCGGCGCGGCTTGCTGTGGCAAAATGGGCCCGGGTAGAGTTGAACTACCGACCGCACGCTTATCAGGCGAGTAAGTAGCAAAATAGTGGGTTCGCGGCCCGCACGAGTTGCTTGGTCTACTCTTTGTCGAAGTTACCTCGCGTCAATTCCACGTCGACAACGACCGACACAAACGTCGTCGCGCCCTGACCTTCACCATGAACAATCCGCTCACGATGTGGGGCGCGTGCTCCACGACGATGATCTCGCGCTCGGCATCGTGGATCGTATCCAGCGTGGCCGGCTCCTCACCCTTGACGGCCCATCGCTGCGAACCAAACATCTCGACCTCCACGATCCGACCGTACCGGAGTCCGAACTTCAGGTGGCCAGAATTTCCGGAATTCGCGCGCCAGAATTTCCGGAACCCACAGACGCCTAAACAAACGGCCTCGTCCGTGTTGCAGGCGCCGGTGTTACACCATGTGACGCTGGCTTCCCATTGGATAACTGCCAAAAGCGTCGCGTAACGCTAGCGTGTTATCGTGTCTCGCGATCACAGCGCGCAATTTTCCGGGAGGGCCAATGTGTGGAGAGACGGTTGCAGGAATGAGAGTTCGAAGGGGCGCTACATCCTTTGCGATGCTGGTTGCCATTGCGAGCGCATGTCGGCTCGAAGATCCAACGACGGAACAGCCGCCCTCCGTTGATGGCAAGGTGGCGCACCAGCAGTCCGCTGTCCCAGTTGGACTCGTCGTGCCTCAGACATTCCCTCCCATCACTATCGATAATCTTTTCGCGCGCGTTGACAGTATGGTTGGAGGGTTTGGGGGATATTGGATCGACGACAGTGGCAGGCCCAGGGCATGGCTGACGGACGTCACCAGAGCAGCTGTACTTGCTCAAGCGCTTCGATCCGTGTTCCCAGCTAGGAAAGATATCGCGGATAATCTCATTGTCGCGCAGGGCACTCATCGCTGGAATGACCTACTACGCTGGAGTTATGAGCTTGGCTCGTTAGGCATTGATCCCGCCACTGTTATCAGCATCGACCTGGAAGAGCGCCTCAATAAGCTCGAGATAGGCGTCCGCGATGCGGCTGCTGTGGCCAGCATCACCGATGCTCTGCGCCGCCGCACCGTGCCGCAGACGGCGTTTGCTGTTGAGGTGCGACTGCCCTTGCAACCTCTAGTAGGATCTGGTCCTACACTGCGCGACACCGTTAACCCAGTCATGGGCGGTGTGCGCATATCACGACCAGGGGCAGCGTGTTCTCTAGGTTTTAACGTCGCGTACAACGGCGTTATGCACTTCGCAACAGCCTCACATTGTTCCCTTACGCGATGGGTCGTTGATACCACCAACTGGCACCAGCCCGACTATGACTATAAAGTGCCTCCGCTTACGGAACCTTATCTGAAAATCGGCTACGAGGCTTACGACCCGCCGCCGCGAAGCGCCGCTGTGATGGGCCCTGCTTGCAGTTTGTGGACACAATGCTCAATGGCCGACGCAGCGTTGTATCGCTTTGTTAATGCGAGCCGAGTGCAGCAGTACCGCATCGCGAAGACTACATCCATGGGCTCACATCCTAACGACGGCAGCATAACACTTACGGCATCGCCATGGTTCCCGGTCTCGGCAGAATACCAAGCGATCAACCTGATGGAGGGATCGAGCTACGTGCACAAGATGGGGCAAACCAGTGGATGGACCTGGGGTCAAGTCTTCGACACATGTGTGCATACAACAATCTTCGGCTCAGGCGGGTCGTCCGCTGGCCTGCTCTGCCAGTATGGAGTCAAACTTGCGTTTCGCGGGGGTGACAGCGGCGGACCAGTTTTTCTCTGGAACTACGATGGGAGTGCGTGGCTGGTTGGCATAATCGTGTATGGCGGTCCGACGACGGGTCCCCCGTATACTGACTATGAGGCGTACTTCAGCCCGATTGAGGGTATCAAGAACGACATGAGTCCGTTTACCACGTGGCAGACTTACTAATCCCGAGATGCGTATGTGGCCAACATCGTGTCAGAAGCTCATCATCGGCTGTGGTATTCTCTTGTTAGTTGGAGGTTGTACTCGTGAAGTTGCGAGCGCGAATGCGGATATAACGGGCATCCAGGTCGAACCGCGGAACTTGGTAGTCTTCCAGGGAGCGCGGGAGACATTCTATGCCCGTGCGTTAACAAAAGACGGACCTGCATATCGGCTCGACCCGGAGCCAGTTCGGTTTGCTTCGCGAGATTCAACGGTTCTTTCGGTAACGCCTTT
>JBFMFA010000779.1:0-2288 GCA_040753195.1 Gemmatimonadota bacterium
TGAGGAAAGAGGGGCGAGCTAACAGCTATGTGCTTCAGCGGGGAGTAAGACAAAGCCCAACTTCGAATGGCGAGGTTGGGCTTTTCGTCTGACAACTGAAACAGATAGCTACAAGCTGAGCGCTCTCGCCTGATAGCTCAAAGGAGCCCCGTGTACGGTGACTAGTCGCTGACAGCTACTTATGCAGACCAGAACCCCATTAGCGCGCGGCCATCGGGGGATTCACGCAGCTTTTCGAACGCCCGTTCGCGGATCTGGCGAATGCGCTCGCGAGTCACGCCCATAAGCGCACCGATGCGCTCGAGCGTCATCGCTTCGGAGCCTTCCTCGAGGCCGTAATACAGATAGAGGATCTTGCGCTCGCGCGGCGTGAGGTATTTCCGAAATACGCGGTCAATGAACTCGCGCATCAGCTTGTAGTCCGTCACATCTTCGATCTCGCCGGCATCTGCGCCGGAGAAGCGTTCGCCTAACGTGGCCGCTTCGCGATCTGAGCGATCGACCGGGGCGTCAAGCGAGATCTCCGTCGTCGACATCTGTTTCGATGCGCGGACATTCGCGGGCGTATCGTCAAGCAGGCGCGCGAGCTCATCGTCAGACGGGTCACGCTTGAGCACTTGCGACAGGACGGTCTCGGCTCGCGCGAGACGAATCAGCTGTGAATTCTGATTCAGGGGGATTCGCACGGAGCGCGTCTGCTCCGCGAGTGCTTTGAGGACTGCTTGCCGAACCCACCATACAGCGTACGAGATGAACTTGACGCCCTGGTCGGGATCGAACTTCCGGACCGCTTTGAGGAGGCCTTCGTTGCCAATGGCGACAAGCTCCGACAGGTCGAGGCCGTGCCCCTGGTACTTCTTCACATATGAGATGACGAATCGGAGGTTCGCCGTGACCAGCCGCTCGGCGGCTGTCTCATCGCCTTTTTGTGCGCGTCGGGCGAGGCGACGTTCTTCTTCGGGGTCTGTGATCAGCGGAAGCCGCTGAATGTCCTGCAGATACTGATCGAATGCTGTGGCGGGAAAAGCGCGACCGAGTGAGCGAGGTGGGTTGGAGGTGGAGGAGTTGGCGATCGGGACATCGGGACGAGCAGACTTCGCTCTGCCTTCGGTCACTTGCTGCATACAGTCCCTCAGGTTCGTGTGGGCCGCACGAAACGCAGAACTACTTTTTGGACAAGCGGCCGCCACGATAACGTCACGTTTGTGGTCGGTCAACAGCCATTTTCTATGCCATATGGCAGCGCCGCCGACTACACAACGTATGTAATTGCAGACCAACTACTTATCGCCTAAGCACCGAGCGCCGATTCAGGTTTTTGCTGGGTCACATTACTGTCGCTGGGCTCGTTCGTTGTCGACTGATGAGGTTGCTTCGGTCGACCGACGCGCCAAGCGAGCCCGAGCATAACAAGTGTGCCGCCGACCGCGATCCAAACGACCGGAAAGTTGATGAGGTAGGCTGCGAGGCCGAGGCTGACCACGATGACGAATGTCAGTACGATGAACAGGCGGGACGGTCGCGGAGGCTTAGTCATGGACACGTTAGGCGGCGGTCGGCTGCGCTGCTCGCAGCACGGCGAGCACGTCGGCGTCCGGTACTCTACGGCTAAAACGCCCGCCGGCTTCATCGATCGTTCCTAGCGCAGCGACAAGTGAGTACTCCACGTGGCCATCGCGGGCCTTCTTGTCGCTACGAGTGGCTGCCAGGATCGCGTCGGGGTCGAGGCTGTCGGGCAGGGTGATGGGCAATCCGGCGCGAGCCAGAGCATCCCGTATGGCGCGTCGAGTGCCCTCTTTGGTAACCCCGACCCGCTCGCCGAGCGCGGACTCCAGCACGAGGCCGATGGCCACTGCATCGCCGTGCGCGATACGGTAGTTGCTGACATGCTCGATGGCGTGTGCCAGCGTGTGGCCGGCGTTGAGGGCGCGCCGCCGGGCACTTTCGCGCTCATCGCTTGCCACGATACGCACCTTGAGGGTGATCGATTCGGCGACCAGCTTCGTGAGCGCACCCATGTCCACGTTAGGCGCCGAGCTGGCGACCTGCGCTACACGATCCATGTGCGCCGCATCGGCGACGGCGCCGTGTTTGATCATCTCCGCAAATCCACCTCTCCAGTGTGCCTGACCCAGCGTTTGCAGGACCAGCGGGTCGGCAAGGACCAGCGACGGCCAATGAAAAGCACCGACGAGGTTTTTCCCGGCGGGAGTATCGACGCCCGTTTTCCCGCCGACTGAGGCGTCGACCATTGCCAGCAACGACGTGGGGACCTGGATGACCGGGAT